>DASXOU010000645.1:0-6342 GCA_036494045.1 Polyangia bacterium
CTCGCCATGGCGTTCGCGCTCCTCTCCGCATGCAGCAGCAAATCGGGTCAGAAGCCTTCGCCGAGCTACAGCGGCAACTCGATCGCGCCCGTCGACGTGGTCTGGACGCAGCTGGTGAACGCCAGCGCCGCCGGCAACAACATCACCAAGTCGGGCGGCGACCCGTCGCTCGACGACGCCGGCGGCATCAGCTCGCAGTCGCTCGGCGCCGGTGACGGTTGGCTCGAGGTCACCGTCGCCGATCCGAACGCGTTCCGCTTCGTCGGCCTGGCGCATCCGCACGCCGGCACCAGCGACGGCGCCGTCGACTTCGCCTTCCGCATGCAAGCGGGCCGGGCCGACGTCTACGAGAGCGGCGCCTGGGCCGCCGACAACGCCGTCGTCGCCGGCGACACCTTGCGTGTCGCGATCACGGGCGGCATCGTCACCTACTCGAAGAACGGCAACGCCGTCTACACGAGCGCGCGCACGCCGAGCTATCCGTTGGCCGCGACCGCTTCGCTCATCGACGCCAACGCCGCCGTCACCGGCGCGGAGCTCGGCCTCGCCGCTCCGTCGACGACGACGCCGGGCGGCGACCTGGGCACGACCTTCGTCGCCGGCGTCATGGCAGCGCCCTCGGCCGACGGCACCGCCGCGATGGTGACTTGGACGACCAACGTCGCCACCGACGGGCAGGTGCAATACGGCGCCGACACCAGCTACGGCACGTGGAGCGCCTACGACGGCACCTCGGCGACGAGCCACTCGATCGCGCTCAGCGCGCTCGTGCCCGGCGCCGCCTATCACTACCGCGTGCGCTCGCAGGACGCCGCCGGCAACGCCGTCTACTCGGCTGACGCGACCTTTACCGAGCCGTCGCCGACGACACCGACGCCGACGGCGAACCGCCATCGCTTCTGCGGCTGGCTCATGGCGACGGGCTACGTGCCCATCGATCAGGATCCGAACTACGCCGACTTCGTCGCCAACGCCGACCAGTTCGATGCCGTGCACCCGATGTGGTACACGCTCGGCTCGGCGACGACGTTCACGCCATCGTTCGGCGAAGGCTCGTCGCTGGTGCTGGCCAACACGACCGCCGGCGGCAAACGCACGCTGCTCATCCCGACCATCGCCGCCGCCGACGGCACGCAGCCGCAGCTGGCCTCGCAGATCGTCAACGATCCGTCGCTGCGCGCGCAGCACGAAGCGGCGATCGTGGCGCTGGTCATGGCCAAGGGCTACGACGGCATCGACCTCGACTACGAGCACCTGAACGCGAGCGACCAGGCGGCGTTCTCCACCTTCGCCAGCGAGCTCGGCGCCAAGCTGCACGCGCAGGGCAAGACGCTCTCGTTCGCCGTCGGCGGGCTGACCGCGGCCAACGCGAACACGACGTTCTGGGATTACAACGCGCTCTCGCAGTCGGCCGATCAGCTGCACGTGATGGGCTACGACTTCCACTACCTCGGCTCGCACCCCGGGCCGGTCACGCCGCTCGGTTGGATCCAGAGCGTGCTCGCCTATATCGGCACCGTCGGGGGCGGCGGCCGCGCCGGCAAGTTCATCCTCGGCCTGCCCAATTATGGCCTGGCCGGCTCGGACAGCGGCACGACCGGCTGGTTCGGCAGCTCGATGGACTCGATCAACCTCGTCGGCGGCGTCTACGACACGACCACCACGCACATGGCGACCTGCCCGTTCACCAACGGCACCACCATGGCGCCGGGACGCGCGCCCAACGCCACCTCGTCGACCAACGGCCACGTCTTCTTCGACGACATCGCCTCGCACCAGGAGAAGGTGTCGGCGGCGCAAGCGGCGGGCCTCGGCGGCATCACCTACTGGACCATTGGCGGCGAGCCCGATCGGCCCGGGCCGCAGACCTGGTTCCAGATGGTGCGCTCCTACTTTCCCAAGTAGCCCTTATAATGGAGGCGTGCGCGCCTCGTTCGCTGGCTTCGTGCTGCTCGCGGCCGGCTGCTTCACGCCGAACCTCGGCGAAGGGCAGGTCGCGTGCGGCGAAAGCGGTGCGTGCCCGAGCGGCTATCACTGCGCCGGCGACGGCAAGTGCTACAGCGTCGAGGTCGATCTGGGCCTCGCCGATCTCTCGAGCGGCGATTTGGCCGGCGGCTGCGCGCGCGCGACATGCGGCGCCGACACCTGCGGCGTCATCCCCGACAACTGCGGCAGCACGATCGACTGCGGCGATCCGTGTACGACGGGCACGACCTGCGGCGGTGGCGGCACCGCGCACGTGTGCGGCTGTCCGACCGAGGTCATGTGCGGCGCGCGCAACTGCGGCACCATGCCGAACGGCTGCGGCGGAGTCACGACTTGCGGCGGCGCCTGTCCGACGGGCCAGTCGTGCGGGGGCGGCATGGGCGCCAACAAGATGGCGAACGTGTGCAACGCCGGCATGGCGTGCATGCCGATGATGTGCTCGGGCAACATGTGCGGGCTCATCAGCGACGGCTGCGCGGCGGTGCTCGACTGCGGCACCTGTCAGACGGGCAAGAGCTGCGGCTCCGACCACATGTGCCACTGACGGCGCGCTACTTGTGCGCGCCGCCGCCGCGCGCGTCTTTGACGATCTCGGAGACGATGGCGCCGACGACCATCGCGCCGGTGACGGCGGTGGCGACGTTGGTGGCGGTCTCGTTGAAGCGGAAGGCGCCGCTCGGCTTGGGGCGCGACTCTTTGGCTTGGCCCGCCGTCGCCGGCGGCGCGCGATAGGGATCGGGAGGCTCCGGCACCAGCGTCAGCTTCGCCGGCACGACGCGCTCGTCGGTGTGGCGGGCGAGCTCGTGGGCGACGGTGACGGCGGCGCCGCCGACGATCGCCGGCGCGAGGATCGCGGCCAGGATGCCGGCGGTCTCGCCGCTGACGCTGCAACGATTGAGATCCGACGGGCCGACGATGCAGCCGATCGGATCGCCGGCGCGCGCGGCCGCCGGCGCGGCGACGAGGATGAGCGCGAGCGTCGCGGACAAAAGGACGCGCATGACTGTGCGACCCATCAGCGCGCCGCCGCGTTCGCCACGCCGCTGTCGCCGCCGTCGGCGAGCGCGCGCCGGAACGCGGCCAGCGCGGTCTCGTCGAAGGCGCCGCCGCGATAGACGATGCGCCCCTTGCGATCGAGCACCATCGTCGCCGGCACGCGCGTCTGTCCGAGCGCGTCGGCGAGCTGGAACCGTTCGTCGACCAGCTGCACGTAGGGCAGGGCGTGCCGCTGCACGAAGCGCGCGACCTCGTCGTGCGGCTCGCCGACGGCGACGCCGATGACCGCCGCGCCGGCGCCGCGCGTCGCTTCGTGCAGCCGCGCCAGGGCGTCGAGCTCGCGCGCGCACGCTTCGCACCAGGTCGCCCACAGGCTCACCAGCGCCGGGCGTCCGGCGGCGACCTCGTCGAGGCGCGCCGGTTTTCCGTCGAGCGTGCGCAGCTCGTAGGTCAGCGCGCTCAGCGTCGCGGGCGCGGGCGTCGTCGTGTGAGCGGGGGCACAGGCGGTAAGGAAGAGCACGAGCGGCAAGACGCGCACGGCTTCACGGTATCACAGCCGAAAGCCGACGCCGACGCTGATGATGTCGACGTGCAGGTCGTTGGTGCGCACGTAGCGCTCGTAGCCGATGTCGGCGCTGATCATGCGCAGCCGCCGCGTCATCGGCAGGTCGATGCCGACGGCGCCGCCGAACGTCTGCGCCACGAAGGGCGCCAGATCGCTGTCGGCCGAGCGCAGCGTCGCCGACGGGGACGCCGAAGTCGTGAAGAACGAGACGCCGTTCTGCTGATGCACGCGATAGGTCGCGCGCAGCCACAAAAGCCGCCCGACGCGCTGATAGAGCTCGGCCTCGGCCGAATGCGCCAAAAGGCCCCAATCGTCCACGTAAAAGCGATAGTAGAGATGGAGCGCGCCGCGCCACGGCAGCCACTGCGCCAGCCGGCCGACGAACGCGTGGCGCTGGCGGAACGACGGCAGCCGCTCGTCGCCGTAGATCCCCGTCTCGAGCGGCACCGCGTTCCAGGTGTTGCCGAGGACGCCGTTCTGCAGCGTCACGCCGTAGTCGAGGTGGCCGACCGTCGTCGGCGACAGGAGCTGCGTGATGCCGAGGTTGGCGTTGGTCGTCGAGCGTCCGGCGCGCTCGAGGCGCGTGCCGTGGATGTCGAAGACGTCGAGCCAGTCGACGAACTGGTTGACGCTGACGGAGATGACCGCGTTGTCGTCGGCGAACGCGTGCGCGATGGCGAGGCCGAGATCCCATGAGCGATAGGGCTCCTCGAGGTGGAAGCCGCCGTGGACGGTGGCGGCGGTGGCGCGGGTCGCTTGCCAGGTCGAGGCCATCTCGATCGAGCCCGCTTCGTTCATGCGCGACGCCGACGAGACCGCGTCGAGCGCGTCGGGCGAGGCCGCGGTGATGATGTCGAGCGGCACCCACAAGCGGTGCGTGATGTTCGCGCCCTGGTGCGCGACCACCTCGAGCTGCGCCTCTTCGACGGTGAGCTCCTCGGAGCCGGGCGGCCCGTCGGCTTGCGATTGGAAGCCGCGGCCCTGCTGCGCGAAGTGGGTGAAGCGCGTGCCCACCGAGTCGATCGAGTAGGGGCGCGGCGCGCCGAAGATGGCGTCGGTGGCGAGCGGCTCGTCGGCGGCGACGGTGAGCGGTGCGCCCACGACGACGCCGACGACGACGATGACGGCGACGGTGAGCGCGATCGCGCGGATCACTGGCAGCCGCAACCGCCGCCCGCGGCCGCGCCGTCACCGCCGGCGGCGCCTTCGCGTACGCCGTAGAGCTTCTGCTTGCGATAGGCGTCGAGCGCGTCGTCTTCGATCGCCATCGTCGGATCGGCGAGGTGCGCGCGCCGGTTCTGCGGCACAATCGCGCAGCCCGAGAGCGCGAGCGCCGCGAAGAAGAAGAGCCAGCGGCGCATCAGAACTTCGCTCCCAGCGCCACGCCGGCCGTGCTCGGACCGATCGCCGGCGCCAGCATCACGCGATGGCGCCGATGCCAGCGCTCGCCGGCGCCGAAGCAGTCGGCGAGCCCGACGGTGGCACCGACGGTGGCGGCGGTGAGCGCGATGCCGAAGGTCACGCGCGTCGACGCCGAGCCGTAGGTCGTCACTTGCGGATCGACGGCGAACACCGCCGCGTTGGCGACGAACGCGGCCAGCGGCAGCGCCGCGAAGATGGCCGCGCGCTTGTACTCGCGCACGACCAGGTGCGCCGCGATCGGCGCGACGAGGAGGCCGCTGAAGGCGACGTACGCGGCGGTGCGGCGCAGCCCGTTGTCGTTGTTGGTCGCGTAGAGCACGCCGCCGGCGAGCATCGTCACCAGCGCCACGCCGGTGCCGGTGCCGACGGCCAGCCCGACCGGCGGCTCGGCCTCGTCGGCGCCCGCGCGCGCGCCGGCGGCGCCGATCAACAGAGCGCAAGCGAGCGCGGCACGCAGCATCGCGCCCATGGTCGACCGCGCGGCGCGCGCCCGCAAAATTTTCACGCGGCGATTTAGTGGCGAGAAGAGTAGGGCGCGACCGCGGCCAGGAGGCGCCCGGCGTCGACCGGCTTGACCAGCACGAACGCCAGGCCCGCCGGCAGCTTCGCTTCGTCATGCGCCGTCTGCACGGCGACGGGGATCGCGGCCAGCTCGGGATCGTCGCGCAGCGCCGCGATCAGCTGCCAGCCGTCCATCATCGGCATCCACAAGTCGACGAGCACGAGCGCCGGCCGAACGCCTTGACGCAGGCACGCGAGCGCATCGCGCCCGTTGGCCGCCGTCGTCACGCGCCAGCCCGCGCCTTCGAGGATCTCGCGCAGGACGACGCGCACGTCGTGCTCGTCCTCGACTACCAGGATGTCCAACCGGAGGGTTCTAGGCACGACGCCCGCGGCGGCAAGACCGCAAGGGCGGCAGGGTAGCGCGGTCACGCCATGGTCGAGCTGACGCACCTTTGCTAGGGTCGGCCGCTCATGGGGGCGGAGGTCGGTCACTCCGGCGGCGACGAGGACTACACGCCGCTCATTCCGCAGCTACGTGTGCGGATCGGCGTCGAGTGCGCGTCGGTCGACGAGTTCGTGGCGCGCTACGGGCGCTTTCTCGACGGCGATCGCATCTTCATTGCCACCGACGCCGTCGAGCCGCCGGGCAGCCTGGTGCAGTTTCGCGTCGATCTCGCCGACGGGCGCATCGCGCTGCACGGCACCGGCACGGTGATCGAGTCGCGCGCCGAGAACGCGCCGGGGATGCCGCGCGGGATGCTGCTGCGCTTCGTCGCGCTCGACGAGGCGTCGGCGCGCGTCGTCGAGGCCATGGGCGCGCCGCCGCCGCCGTCGGCGCCGGCGGTGGTGCTGCCGGCCAACCCGTTCGG
>DASXOU010000646.1:0-8321 GCA_036494045.1 Polyangia bacterium
AAGCCGCCGCGTGCGGTCGACGCGCTCGCGGTGCTCGTCGAGCGCGAGGGGAAATTGCGGCTGCTGCGGCGGCCGCCGTCGGGGCTGTGGGGCGGCTTGTGGGAGCCGCCCTGGCGCGCCGAGCGTCACATCGACGGCGACGCGGCCGCGCGCGTGGCGAAAGATTGTACCGGCCTGGTGCTCTCGAACATCCAATCGATCGCACGGTTCGATCACGTGCTCACTCATCGACACATGCGCTTTCACGTCTTCGCCGCGCGCGGGCGCGGCCGGCTCGCGCTCGACGGCTACGACGCCGCGCGCTGGCTGCCGCGTGTGGACGCGCTCGGAATCGGCGTCGCGGCCTGGACTCGACGCGTGTTGCAACAGGAGACGACATGACCAAGCGTGAAGCGGCCGCGGGCAAGCTCAAGACGGCGTACGACCTGATCCTCGAGGCGTTCGACGATCTCGGCTATCCGGTGAAGACCGACCAGAACTTCGACGAGACGGCGGCGCGCGCGGCCAAGGCGATGCTCGAGCTGGTCAAGCCGACCGACGAGATCAAGACGCAGATCGACGACATGTTGAGCCGCACGTTTCCCGCGCAGTACGACGAGATGGTGATCTCGAAGCACAACATCAGCTTCGGGATGTGCCCGCATCATCTGTTGCCGGTCATCTATCGCATCTCGGTGGCGTACCTGCCGGGCGAGCGCGTGCTCGGGATCTCGAAGCTGTCGCGCATGGTGCATCTGCTCGCGCATCGGCCGGTGCTGCAGGAGGATCTGACGCAGGAATTGGCGGCCTTGCTGCACGAGCGCATGGAGACGCGCGGATCGGCCGCTTACGTCGAGGGGCTGCACTTGTGCATGGCGGCGCGCGGGATCGAGGCGCACGAAGCGCGCGTGGTGACCTCGGCGGTGCGCGGAGTGTTCCGCGAGAATCCGGCGACGCGCCAGGAGTTCCTCGATCTGGTTACTGCGCCGCAGATGAATCTTTTGTAGCCGTGAGCGTTGCCAGCGCGAGATAGGCGCCGGCGGCGACGAAGAAGCCGACGAACCAGGCGTAGTCGTAGATCGCGTGCAGCGCGGGGACGAACGCGCCGATCCACGCCGCCGCGCAGCCGACGATCGTGGCGACGGTTCCGGCGACGTTCCAACCGCCGAGATAGCGATAGACGCCGTCGGGCCGATAGAGATCGGCGAGCGCGAGCGTGCGGCGGCGAACGATGAAGTAGTCGGCGATGAGCACGCCGGCGATGGCGCCGAGCCCGCCGCCGTAGCCGTTGAGCCAGTCGAAGTAGCGCTGCGCGTTCATCAGCTTCCACGGCTGGATCAGAAGGCCGATGATCCCGGTGATGAGCCCGCCGGTGCGGAAGCTGATCAAGCGTGGGAACGCGTTGGCGAAGTCGTTGGCCGGCGAGACCACGTTGGCGGCGATGTTCACGCTCAGCGTCGCGACGACGATGGTGAACATGGCGATGGCGACGATCCACGGCTGCTGGAAGCGGCCGACGAGATCGACCGGGTCCCAGATCGCCTTGCCGTAGATGATCGCGGTGGCCGAGGTGATGGCGATGCCCATCGCCGCGAACACGGTCATCGTCGTGGGCAGCGCCACGGCCTGGCCGACGACCTGCTCGCGCTGCGAGCGGCCGAAGCGCGTGAAGTCGGGCATGTTGAGCGAGAGCGTGGCCCAAAAGCCGATCATCGCCGTCAGCTTCGGTACGAACACCTTGAAGAACGAGCCGAAGTCGCGGAAGGCGCCGGGCTGCGCCATGATCGCGCCCAGGCCGTGCGCGCGGTGGATGGCCCAGCCGACGAGCAGCGCGGTCATGACGAGCACGAACGGCGCGGCCCAGTTCTCGACCTTGCGCAAGAGATCCATGCCGCGATAGACGACGCCGATGTTGAGCAGCCAGAAGAGCCCGAGGCCGATCCATTCGCCGGGCGCGTGACCACCGACGGGGACCGTCGACAAGGAGTGCAGCCACCACGGCGACACCGCGCGCAAGAACGTGTGCAGCGCCTGGCCGCCGATCCAGCAGTTGATGCCGAACCAGCCGCAGGCGACGAGCGCGCGCATCAGCGCCGGCAGGTTCGAGCCGACGGTGCCGTAGGCGGCGCGCGCGTAGACCGGGAAGGGGATGCCGTATTTGGTGCCGGCGTGCGAGTTGGCGAGGATCGGCAAGAGCACGATCAGGTTGCCGAGCAGGATCGTGAAGAGCGCTTCCTTCCACGACATGCCGGCGGCGATGAGCCCGCCGGCGAGCATGTACGTGGGAATGCAGTGCGCCATGGAGATCCACAGCGCGGCGAAGTTGTACGTGGTCCAGCGACGATCGGCGACGCGCACCGGCGCGAGGTCGTGGTTGTAGAGCGCGCTCGCGGCGAGCTCGGCCGTGGACGCGTCGTCGAGCTCGACGCGGCCGTCGGCGTGGACTACCTCGGCCATGCTACGCGCTGATGGCGGCGTCGGCGACGGACAGCGCTTCGTCGAGCGCGCGCAGGCCCTCGTCGAGCTCGGCCTCGGTGATGATGAGCGGCGGCGCGATGACGAGGTGGCTGATCCAGCCGAGGCACGAGACGCCGAGCGCCATCATCTTCGTCGTCACTTGATCGATGACGAGCGGCTTGCCGGCGAGCTTCTCCGCTTGCGTGTTGAACGGTGTCTTCTTGTTGCGATCCTTGACGAGGTCGACGGCGTAGAACAGGCCGCGCCCGCGCACGTCGCCGACCGACGGATGCTTCTCCTTGATCGCCGCGAGCTTCTGCCCGAGCTTCTCGCCCATCTGCCGCGAGCGGTCGATCAATCCCAACCGTTTGTACTCGCGAATCGCCGCCGTCGCCGGCGCCAGTGTCAGCGGATGCGCCTCGTAGGTGTGGCCGTGCGCGAAGTAGCGCTCGTTGAAGAAGTCGGCGATCTCGTCGGTCGTCGCGCATAGGCCGAGCGGCACGTAGGCGCCGGTGATGCCCTTGGCCGTGCACAAGATGTCGGGGACGATCGCGTCGGCGCCGCCGCCCTGGTTGACCGCGAACCAATCGCCGGTGCGGCCCCAGCCGGTCATGACCTCGTCGGCGATGAGCAAGACGCCGTGGCGCTTGGTGAGCGCGCGCAGCTTGACCATGTACTCCTTCGGCGGCACGAGCACGCCGTTGGTGCCGACGATCGGCTCGATGATCACCGCCGCGACGTTGCCCTCGCGCTCGATCTGATACTCCATGTAATCGGCGCAGGCGACGCCGCACTCCGGGTGCGACTTCTTGAGCGGGCAGCGATAGCAGTTCACGTCGGGCGCGAACACGGTGCCGGGCACGGTGTCGTGCGGCTCGGCGAGCCAGCGACGGAAATCGCCGGTGAGCGAGACCGAGCCCGACGTCGCGCCGTGATAGCTCGCGTAGCGCGACACGATCTTGTGCTTGCCGGTGAACATGCGCGCGATCTTGATCGCGGCTTCGTTGGCCTCGGTGCCCGAGGTCGTGAAGAAATATTTGTTGAGCCCCTTCGGCAGGACCGTGAGCAGCTCCTCGCACAGCTCCGAGCGCGCCTTGGTCGTGTAGCCGGGCGCGATGAACGCGAGCTCTTCGGCCTGCTGCTTGATGGCGTCGATGACGGCGCGGTTCTTGTGCCCGAGGTTCGAGCACATGAGCTGGCTCGACAGATCGAGGTAGCGCTTGCCGGTCGAGTCGGTGAAGTGCGAGCCCTCGGCGTCGACGATGTTGAGCGGCAGAAAGCCCTTCTGCCGGCGCCAGGTGCCGTAGGTGTGCTTGCCGGAGATTTCGCGAACGCTGTCGTTGCTCATTTTGCGATCCTTTTACAGCGAGAAGGTTCCGCGGCGCACGAACTGGCCGCGTCCTTTCTTGCCCAGGGTTTTGTCGTTTTCGACGACGAGCTCGCCGCGCGCCAGCACCTGCGACGGCGCGCCGACGACGGTCTTGCCTTCGTAGGCCGCGTAATCGGCCTTCATGTGCAGGTTCTTGTGCGAGAGCTCGAAGCGCTTCTCCGGATCCCAGACCACGACGTCGGCGTCGGCACCGACGGCGATGGTGCCCTTCTTCGGGTAGAGCCCGAAGATCTTGGCCGGCGCCGTCGAAGTGATCTCGACGAAGCGGTTGAGCGAGATGCGGCCGTCGCGCACGCCTTCGTACATGAGGTGCAGCCGCGTCTCGATGCCGGGCATGCCGTTGGGGATCTTCGAGAAGTCGCCGCGGCCGAGCTCCTTCTGGCCCTTCATGCAGAAGGGGCAGTGATCGGTCGACACGACCTGGAGGTCGTGGTTCTTGAGGCCGCGCCACAAATGATCGTGATGATGCTTTTGGCGCAACGGCGGCGTGCACACGTACTTGGCACCCTCGAACTCGTCGCCGTCTTTGCCGCGCAGGTCGTCTTCCGAGAGGAACAGATACTGCGGGCAGGTCTCGGCGTACGCGGGCAATCCGCGATCGCGCGCTTCCATCACGCGCTCGAGCGCGCGCTGCGCCGACAAGTGCACGATGTACACCGGCACCTTGGCCATCTCGGCGAGCGCGATCGCGCGATCGGTGCCGGTCGCCTCCGCGACCTCGGGGCGCGTCAGCGCGTGATAGATCGGCGCCGTGTGCCCGGCGGCGATGGCGCGCTCGACGAGCACGTCGATCGGCAGCCCCGTCTCCGCGTGCATGCAGATGAGCGCGCCCAATTCGCCCGCGCGCAACATGGCGCGGAAGATCGACTGATCGTCGAGCAGCAGCACGCCCGGGTAGGCCATGAACATCTTGAAGCTGGTGACGCCCTCGCGCACCAGCGCGCCCATCTCGTCGAGCACCGGCGGCGGCACGTCGGTCGCGATCATGTGGAACGCGTAGTCGACGAGCGCGCGCCCTTCGGCCTTCTGGTGCCAGGTGTCGAGCGCCTCGCGCAGCGAGCCGCCCTTCTTCTGGATCGCGAAGTCGACGATCGTCGTGGTGCCGCCGTGCGCGGCCGCCAGCGTGCCCGACTCGAAATCGTCGATCGAGTTGGTGCCGCCGAACGGCATGTCGAGGTGCGTGTGCGCGTCGATGCCGCCGGGGATGACGTACTTACCCTTGGCGTCGATGGTGCGGTCGGCTTGCCCGAGCTTGGTGCCCGGCGCGACCAGCGCCTGGATCTTGCCGTTTTCGATCCACACGTCGGCGGCGAACGTATCCGACGCCGTCACGCACGTTCCGTTGGCGATGAGTGTTCTCATTTGCGGATCACTCCGTTGGTCGAGCCCTTCAAGACTTCCTTGCCGTGCTGATTCTTGCACATGACGTCGAACGCGAGCCGCACGACGCGGTCTTCGTCGACCGCTTCCGAGCACACGACCTCGGTCGCGATCGTGTCGCCGGTGAACACCGGCCGCACGAACTCGAAGCGCATCTCGCGCGCGAGGTAGTTGATGTCGCCGCCGAACTTCGTCGGCAGCGTCGCGGTCAGAAGCCCCTGCACCATCACGCGCCCGTCGGCGTCGGGGACCACGTGATGGCGCCCCGCGTCGCCGGTCACGCGCGTGAACAGCTCCACGTCCTCGACGGTGAAGACGCGATCGTACGTGAACTTGTCGCCCACGGCGATGCTCACGCACGCGCTCCCAAGGGCGCATTGATGCGCGCCAGCACGCGCGCCGTCGCCTCTTCGGGCGACGCGCCGACGATGGCGTCGAGCGCATCGGCCTCGCACTCCGACCACCACTTCGACACGCCGTCGGGCGTGCGCCGCTCTTCGATGCGTACGCGCGTGGGCGCGGCTTCGGCGATGAATTCGATCTCCATCGCTACACGTCCTTGACCATGTCGCCGTATGAATCGGGGCGACGATCGCGGAAGAACTGCCAGGTGCGCCGCACGTCCTCGATCATCGACAGGTCGAGGTCGGCGACGACGAGCTCGTCTTTGTCCTCCGACGCCTGCGCGACGAAGGTGCCGCGCGGATCGACGAAATACGACGAGCCATAGAATTTCCCGATATTCCACGGCGCCTCGGTGCCGACGCGGTTGATGCAGCCCATGAAATATCCGTTGGCCACCGCGTGCGCGGGCTGCTCGAGCTTCCACAGATATTGCGAGAGCCCCGCCACCGTCGCCGACGGGTTGTACACGATCTCGGCGCCGTGCAGCCCGAGCAGGCGCGCGCCCTCGGGGAAATGGCGGTCGTAGCAGATATAGACGCCGATGGTGACGCCCGACGACAGCTTGAAAACCGGATATCCGAGGTTTCCCGGCTTGAAATAATATTTCTCGTAGAACCCGGGATTGACCTGCGGAATATGGTTTTTCCGATATTTCCCGAGGTACGTGCCGTCGTGATCGAGGACGGCCGCGGTATTGTAATAAACGCCGGCCATCTCGCGCTCGTAGAGCGGCACGACCATCGCCATGTTGTACTTCTTGGCGATGGCGGCGAGGCGATTCACCGTCGGGCCCGGCATCGACTCGGCCGCGTCGTACCAGCGCTTGTCCTGCGACGGGCAGAAGTAGGGCCCGTTGAAGATCTCCTGAAGGCACAAGATGCCGACGCCCTTTTTGCCGGCTTCCTCGATCAGCGGCAGGTGCTTCTCGAACATCGCCGCTTGGATTTCCGCGACGGGACGGCTCTCATCATTAATGGGGTTCGCCATTTGAATGAGGCCGCTCTTGACGATGCGCTTGTTGCTCATGATTCCATCTCCACCAGGTTGATCGGATGTCCGTCGGGATCGCTCAGCTCGGCGCGCCCGCGCACGGGCCCTTCGACGCTGACGCCGAGATCGCGCAAGGCGTGGCAACGCAGCGCGAGCTCGCGCGTGCGGAACACCAGCCGCGGCTCGGCGGCGTCGAGCGGCGAGCGCGCGCCGTCCTTGGCCACGACCAGGCGCACGCCGCCGGCGTCGACGACGAACGAACGCTCGCTCGCCTCGACGACGTTGAAGCCGAGCTTCTCCGCGTAGAACGCGCGCGAGCGTTCGAGATCGCGCGCCGTCAATGTCAACGCTTCGAGCACCATTAGTAGATATTCGTGGTCCGCTTGGCGCCGGTGTAATCGACGTACACGGTCTTCCACTCGCTATAGAACTCGACCGCGGTGCGCCCGGTTTCGCGCGCGCCGACGCCGGTCGACTTCATGCCGCCGAACGGCAGCTGCGCTTCGCCACCGACGGTCGACGAGTTCACGTGCGTCATGCCGGTCTCGATGTGCTCGAGATACTGGAAGACGCGCGCGACGTCGCGCGAGTAGATCGACGAGGTCAACCCGAACTTCGAGTCGTTGGCGACGGTCATCGCCTCTTCGAAGTCCTTGACCTCGATGATCGACAGCACTGGCCCGAAGATCTCTTCCTGCGCGATGCGCATCTCGGTCTTCACGCCCACGAAGACCGTCGGCGCCACGAAGAAGCCCTTGTCGCCCACGCGCTCGCCACCGACGGCGAGCTTGGCTTCCTTCTTGCCGACTTCGAGGTAGCTCATCACCGTCTTCCACTGCCCTTCGTCGACGCAGGGACCGATGTTCACGCCGGGCGCGGTCGGGTCGCCGACCTTGAGCGCGCGCGCCTTCTCGACGACGAGCCGGGTGAACTCCGCCGCCACCGACGACACCACGATGGCGCGCGAGGTCGCCGTGCAGCGCTGGCCCGTCGAGCCGAACGCACCCTGCGCCGTGCCCGTCGCCGCCAGCTCGAGATCCGCGTCTTCGAGCACGATCACCGGGTTCTTGCCGCCCATCTCGCACTGCACCTTCTTCATGCGCGCGGCGGCGTCGGCGTAGAGCTTGGTGCCCACTTCGTTGGAGCCGGTGAACGAGATCGCCTTGACGTCGGGATGCTCGACCAGCGTCTGCCCCACCGTCGAGCCCGGCCCGAAGACGACGTTGAGGACGCCCTTCGGCAATCCCGCGGCCTGGAAGATCTCGGCGATGATCTTCGCCGTCCACGGCGTGATCGACGCCGGCTTGAGCACCACGGTGTTGCCGCACACGAGCGCGGGCGCGAGCTTCCAGATCGGAATCGCCACCGGGAAATTCCACGGCGTCACCAGCGCCACCACGCCGAGCGGCTCGCGCTGCGTCCAGCAGAACGTCGACGGCAGCTCCGACGGCACGGTCTCGCCGTTGAAGCGGCGCCCCTCGCCCGCCTGGAACTCGAGGTTGTTGATGGCGCGCTGGATCTCGCCCGCCGACTCCCCGAGCGTCTTGCCCTCTTCCAGCGTCAGGGCGCGGGCAAGCTCGTCCTTGCGGCGCGCCATCTCGACGGCCGCGCGCACGAGGATGTCGCCGCGCTTCGGCGCCGGCGTGCGCTTCCACGCCGGGAAGGCGCGCTTGGCCGCCGCGATCGCCTGCTCCGCTTCCGCCTTGCCCGACGCTACGAC
>DASXOU010000647.1:0-8294 GCA_036494045.1 Polyangia bacterium
GCATCGCGCCGCAGGGCGGATTGTTCGTGTAGACGGCGACGCCTTCGATGTCGACATTGGCGACGTCGTAGGCGCCGGTCGCGTGGCCGCACGCGCGCTCGATGACCTTGCTGCCGACCGACGCATACGCGCCCTTGTCGCCGACGAGCCGCACCTTGACCGCGGTCAGCATGCCGGCAGCGTCGCAGCCGACGGTGTAGGTCATCTCGATCGGATGGCGCTTGGGATGAAGCCGGATCGACTCGACGCGATCGATCGTCAGCTTCACCGCGCGGCCGGTCACCGTGGCGAGCAGCGCGGTTTGCGCCTGAATCGACAGATCCTCTTTGCCGCCGAAAGCGCCGCCGCAGCTCACCAGCGTCACGGACAGCTCGTCGCCCTTGAGCGCGAGCGCGCTGGCGATCTGACGATGATCGTCGTACACGCCCTGGCCTTGCGAGTAGACGTGCAGTTGTTGTGCAGCTGCACCATTTACGTCGGTGCGGCCGCGCGGCACCGCCAGGCACGATTCGGGCTCGAGGAACGCATGCTCGATGAACTGCGTCGACCATGTGCCGGTGACGACGTGCGCGGCACGCGCCAGCGCCGCATCGGCGTCGCCGCGTTTGGTCTTCGACGTCGACAGCACGTTGTCGGCGTGGCCGTTCTCCGCATGCAACAGCGGCGCGCCGGCGGCGAGCGCCTGCTCCGTCGAGGTTAGCGGCTCGAGCACCTCGTAGTCGACGGCGACGAGCTCCGCGGCGCGGCGCGCGATCTGGCGCGTGTCGGCGGCGATGGCGACGATGACGTCGCCGGTGTAGCGCGTCTCCTCGCCGACGGCGACGAAGATGGGCCAATCGGGATAGATGAGCCCCTGCCAGCGCTGGCCGGGCACATCAGCGGCGCCGACGATGGCGCGCACGCCGGGGAGCGCGCGCGCTGCCGCGAGATCGATGGCGCGCACGCGTGCCCGCGGATGCGCCGAGAGCACGACGGCGCCGTGGAGCATGTCGGGCGCGACCAAGTCGTCGATGTACTTGCGATCGCCGAGCGCGAGCTCTTCGGCTTCGTACTTCGGCAGCGACGTGCCGACCTTGCCCGACCAATCACCGTCGGGCAGCTCGGCGGCGCCGGCGAGGACGCGCGAGGCGAGCTCGATGGCGTCGACGATCTTGACGTAACCGGTGCAGCGGCACAGGTGCGCGCCCAGGCCCTGCGCGATCTCGGCGCGCGTCGGCAGCGGCGACTTTTTCAGAATATGATGCGCGCGCACAACAATTCCCGGGATGCAGAATCCGCACTGCACCGCCGCCGAGACGGCGAAGGCACGCGCGAACACCTGCCGCGAATGCGGATCGACGCCTTCGAGCGTCGTGACCTCGCGGCCGGCGGCCTTGTCGGCGGGCATGGCGCAGGCGACCTTGGCCTGACCGTCGACGAGCACGGTGCAGCAGCCGCATTGGCCCGTCGGCGAGCAGCCGTCCTTGGGCGAGGTGACGCCACAGCCCTCGCGAATCACCTCGAGGAGCGTCGCGCCCTCGTGCGCGTCCACGGCGCGCGCTTCGCCGTTGAGCTTGAGCTCGATGCGCGGCATCCCGCATGATCACCATGCCGCCGACGGTGGGTCAAGCGGCGCGGGCAAAAGTAGTTTGAGCGAGGTGCGGCGCTGTCTGACGGCGGGTCGGCGCAGGGCTAGGGAACGTCGGCGGCGAGGAGCTCGCTCACCGCCGCGTGCAGCTTGTTCGCCGCGTCCTCGTCGGCGCCGTCGGCGAAGCGCGCCGTCGCCGCGATGGCCGCGAACTTGTCGCCGATGGTCGCGTAGGCGAGCGCCTCGATGCGCTCGCGCTCGACGTCGTACCTGCAATCGCGCTGCGACAGCGCCACGTCGTGAAGCGCATTGTGCGGCCGGCCGCGCTCCAGATCGCGCCGCGCCTCGGCGAGCCACTGATCGAACGGCCGGCAATTCTCGAGGTGGCGCACCGGCGCCATCGCCGCCGCCGAGTTGGCGCGCGCGCGCAGCGTCGACGGGATCGCCGACAACATCACGCCGGTCACGACGGTCATGAGCACGATGACCGCGCCGACGCCGGCGGCGATGCGCGCGACCCCGGCGCGGCGCGCGCCGCCGACGCAGCGACGGCAATATGCGTCCGCCGAGAAATACAAAACGCACGGATCGCACAAGGGGCTGTGGCAGCGGCAGCAGCTGCTCACCGCCTCGGCCGCAGGATGCGCGGAACAGGCGATCCGCGGCCTCATAGCGCCACGGTACGGCATGATCTCAATGTACGCTCCGGCAGCGGGCACGGCAACCGCATCTTGCGAAAGGAGCGCCGCGACTTACGTTTCGGTTCGATGCAGACGCAAGAGACCGACGATAAAGTGCAGGCCGCGTGCGCTCATTGCGGCGCGGTCAACCGCTTCCCCTACGCGCGGCGCAACGACAATCCGACGTGCGGCAAGTGCAAGCAAAAGGTTTTTCCGCGCGCGCCCGTCGTCGGCACCGACGCGACCTGGCGCGCCGTGGTCGAGGATTCGCCGATCCCCGTGCTCGTCGACTTCTGGGCGCCGTGGTGCGGGCCCTGTCGCGCGGTGGCGCCGGCGCTCGAGGAGATCGCGCGGCAGCGCGGCGGGCGCTTGAAGATCGTGAAGGTCAACGTCGACGAGAACCCGCGGATCGCGTCGCTGCATGGGATCCGCTCGATTCCCGCGCTCAAGCTGTTTCGCGGGCCGCTCGAGCTCGATCAGCAGGTCGGCGCGCTGCCCAAGGACGCGATCGATCTCTGGCTCGACCGCTACATCTAAAGGGCGCGGGTAAAGGGCGCGGGCGCGATGCTAATCGGCGCAGTGGCCGAGAATGCGCAGCCGCGTCAGCCGATCGACGACGTTGGGCGCGTGCTCGAACTGCCGGTGCGAATGCACGAACTGTAGGATCGGCTCGCGCGCCGCGCAGAACTGGCCCTTCTGTTCGAGCAAGTTGGAGAGGTTGAACGGGATGCGATCGAGCTCCGGCTCGAGCGTGAGCGCGTAGCGATAATCGTCGATGGCGTCGTCGATGCGCCCCATCTCCTCGTAGGCGAGCGCGCGCCACCAGCGATAGTCGTGATCCATCGGGTCGTGATGGATGAGCTGGTTTGCCTCGTCGACGGCAGCCCGGTGCTCGCCGAGCGCCTCGTGCGCCGCGTAGGTCACCCAGCGCAGCCGGTACCAGTCGCCGCACTTGGCGAAGAAGGCGCCGGTGTCGGCGAGCGCGCCGCGCGGATCGCCGGCCGACAACAGCGCCTCGTCGTACTCGAGCGTCGCGCGCCGTTCGCAACGCTCGTTCCCCACTTTATTGTGCAAGAGCACAATATGCGGCCCCTTGTCGCCGTAGTCGATCGCATGCGGCCGCGTCGCCACGAAGAAGATGCCGCCGGCGACGGCTGCGAGCACGCCGCCGATCTTGGCCGCCGCGGCGATCGATCGGCGCCGCCGTGCCGTGCGCGCGCAGTCGATACAGTGTGGCGACGACAGATCGTAGACGATGCACGGATCGCAGAGCGCGCGGCCGCAACGCTCGCACTGCGCCGCCTGGGGCGCGGAAGCGTGTTTGTAGCAGGCGGCTCCGGTCAGCGGCGCGTCGCGGTACATCGGCCTTCCCTCCCACCCACGTGATATACGTACCAGAAAATAAGGAGCACTTGTCATGCCGAGAATCGTGCGTTGCGGCCTGATTCAGGCGTCCAACGCAGTGCCGCCGACCGACAAGCAGACCTCGCTCGAGGCGATCAAGTCGGCGATGATCGAAAAGCACATCCCGATGATCGAGGACGCCGGCAAGCGCGGCGTACAGATCCTCTGCCTGCAGGAGCTGTTCTACGGTCCCTACTTCTGCGCCGAGCAGGATCCGCGCTGGTACAAGTTGACCGAGCGCGTCCCCGACGGGCCGACTACCAAGCGCATGCAGGAGCTGGCGCGAAAGCACCAGATGGTGATGGTGGTCCCGGTCTACGAAGAGGAGATGACCGGCGTCTATTACAACACCGCCGCGGTCATCGACGCCGACGGGAAGTACCTGGGCAAATATCGGAAGACGCACATCCCGCACTGCCTGCCCGGTTTCTGGGAGAAGTTCTACTTCACGCCCGGCGACCTCGGCTACCCGGTGTTCGAGACGCGATATGCGCGCGTCGGCGTCTACATCTGTTACGACCGCCATTTCCCCGAAGGCGCGCGCGCGCTCGGGCTCGCCGGCGCCGAGATCGTGTTCGAGCCGTCGGCGACGACGGCGGGGCACTCCGAGTACCTATGGGAGATCGAAGCCAAGTCGCACGCGGTGGCCAACGGCTACTTCGTCGGGACCAACAATCGCGTCGGCAAGGAAGCGCCGTGGAACATCGGCGAGTTCTACGGAAAGTCCTATTTCTGCGATCCGCGCGGCAACATCTTGTCGCAGGCGAGCCGCGACAAGGACGAGCTCGTCGTCGCCGACTGCGACCTCGAGATGATCGAGGCGGTGCGCACCCAGTGGCAGTTCTACCGCGATCGCCGCCCCGAGCTGTACGGGCCGCTCGGCCGCGTCCAGAAATGATGCGCGCGCACAACGGTTGTGATGCAGCCGCACAATAACGTCCTCATCCGCGGCGGCATGGTCGTCGACGGCACCGGCGCACCGGCGCGGCGGGGCGACGTGCTCGTGCGCGACGGGCGCATCGCCGCGGTCAAGCCGGAGATGACCGTCGACGGCCACGCGCGCATCATCGACGCCGACGGGCTGCACGTCGCGCCCGGGTTCATCGACACGCACTCGCACTCCGATCTGCGGGTGCTCGTCGAGCCCGACCTGCCGATGAAGGTGATGCAGGGCATCACGCTCGACGTGCTCGGGCAGGACGGCATCTCGGTGGCGCCCGTGCGCGACGACGACGTGGGCGCGGTGCGCAAGCAGCTGGCGGGCCTGCTCGGCGATCCCGACCTGCCGCGCGATTGGCGCAGCGTCGCCGAATATCTGGCGCTCCTCGATCGCGGCGCCGGGCTCAACCTCGCTTATCTGGTGCCGCACGGCGCGGTGCGCGCCGGCGCCATCGGGCTCGGCGCGCGCCAACCGGACGCGAGCGAGCTTGCGCGCATGGTCGCGCTCGTCGAGCGCGCGATGGACGAGGGCGCGCTCGGGCTGTCGACCGGCCTCATCTATCCGCCCTGCTGCTACGCCGACACCGACGAGCTCGTCGCGCTGTGCACGGCGGTGGCGAAGCGCGACGGCGTCTTCGTCGTGCACATGCGCTCGGAGTCCGATCACATCCTGGCCGCGCTCGACGAGATGATCGACGTCGGCCGGCGCAGCGGCGTGCATGTTCACATCTCGCACTTCAAGATCGCCGGGCGCGACAACTGGCGGCACGTCGACGAGATGCTGGCGCGAGTGCGCGCGGCGCAGGCGTCGGGCGTGCGCGTGACCGCCGATCAATATCCGTACGTCGCCGGCTCGACGATGTTCGGCGCCATCCTGCCGCCGTGGGCGCACGACGGCGGCAGCGAGGAGACGCTGGCGCGGCTGGCTTCGCCCGACGAGCGGGCGCGCATGCGCGCGGCGATGGAGAAGCCGGGCCCGAACGACTGGGACAGCTTTTGGCAATGGACCGGGCCGAGCGGCATCGTCATCGCCGACGTGCCGTCGGGACGCCGGCCGGAGGTGATGGGCAAGACGGTCGCGGAGGCGGCCGAAGCCGCGGGCAAGGAGCCGATCGAGCTCGCGTTCGATCTGTTGTCGTCGGAGCGCATGGGCGTGTCGATGATCAGCTTCTCGCAGTCGGAGGACGTGGTCGCGCGCGTGATGAAGGAGCCCTACGTCAACGTGTGCACCGACGGGCTCCTCGGCGGCCGGCCGCATCCGCGCGCCTACGGCACCTATCCGCGCATCCTCGGGCGCTACGTGCGCGAGCAGTCGCTGCTGACGCTCGAGGAGGCGGTGCGCAAGATGACGTCGCAGGCGGCTGACGCGATGCACCTGGGCGATCGCGGCCGCATCGCGCCGGGGCAGGCGGGCGACCTCGTCTGCTTCGACGCGGCCAAGGTGATCGATCGGGCGACCTTCGCCGATCCGTTGCAGGGCCCGTCGGGGATCGTGCACGTGGTCGTCGATGGCGTGGCCGTCGTCGCCGACAGCCGGCCGACGCGGGCGCGGCCCGGCCGCGCGGTGCGTGCTAAAACCAAGGCGTGAGCGGCGCGCCCGACGACGTGTTCGGCGAAATTGTGCGACTGCACAATAGCGGCACGCCCTGCGTTCTGGCGACGGTAGTGCGCACCGCCGGCTCGACGCCGCGCAAGGCGGCCGCGCGCATGATCGTCGTCGGCGACGGACGCATCGTCGGCACCATCGGCGGCGGGCGCATCGAGAAGGAAGTGGTCGACGCGGCGCAGGCGCTGCTCGCCGAGGGGCACGGCGCCAGCGCCCGCCTCTTGCGCTATCACCTGACGCACGAGCTCGCCATGTGCTGCGGCGGCGAGATGGAGGTGTTCGTGGAGCCGTTGATTCCGGCGCCGCCGCTCATCGTGTGCGGCGGCGGTCATGTCGCGCACGCGCTCGTGCCCTTGGCCAAGAGCGTGGGCTTCGCGCCCATCCTCGTCGAGGAAGCGGACGAGATGGCCACGCCGGCGCGCTTTCCCGACGCCACGCGCATCGTCGACAGCTTCGATCCGCGCGACTGGAAGGATCTGCCGATCGACGACAAGTGCTACGTCGTCATCGTCACGCGCGATCACGCGCAGGACCAGGCGCTGCTCGAGCACTTCCTTGTGCGCGAGCTCGCCTATCTCGGGCTCATCGGCTCGCGCCGCAAGATCGAGATGTTCAAGGCGCGCCTGAGCGCGCGCGGTGTGCCGATGGAGCGCTTCGAGCGCCTGCACGCGCCCATCGGGCTCGACATCGGCGCCGACACGCCCGCGGAGATCGCCGTCGCCATCGTCGCCGAGCTGATCGCCGCGCGCGCGGCTCGCCGCTCGCCCAAATGATCGCGGCCGTGGTGCTCGCCGCCGGCGCTTCGACGCGCATGGGCGAGCCCAAGGCGCTCTTGCGCGTGCCCGACGGGCGGCGCTACCTCGAGGCGATCGCGGAGACGGCGCGCGCCGGCGGCTGCGGCGAGGTCGTGATCGTGCTCGGCCCGCCCCACGGCGAGGCCATCCGCGCAGCGCTGCCGGCGGACGTGACGGCGGCGTGGAACCCCGATCCGGCGCGCGGGATGCTCTCGTCGGTGCAAGCGGGGATCGCGGCGCTGTCGCCGCGCGTGACGGCGGCGCTGGTGTGGCCGGTCGACATCCCGTTCGTCGCCACGGCGACGGTGCGCACGCTCGTGATGCACGACGGAACAATTGTTGTGCCAGTGCACAATAGCCGCGGCGGCCATCCGCTGCGGCTCGGCCGCGGCTGGTTCGCCGAGGTCGCGACACTCGATCCCAAGCGTGGCCTCAAGGCGCTCGTCGAAGCGCACGCGGCCGACGTGACGCGGCTGCCGGTCGAGGATCGCGCCGTGCTCGTCGACGTCGATACGCCGGAAGACTACGCGCGCACGCGTGCCTGAACGCGCGCCGCCTCGGCCTGGGCCACGGCGACGACCTCGGCGCGATCGAGGCCGGTGAGCTCGGTGAGCGCGCCGCTGCGCACCAGCACGCGGCCGTCGACGACCACGTCGCGCACGTCGCGGCTCTGCGTGGCGTAGACCAGCGTCGACAGCGGATCGAACGACGGCGTCGCGTGCGGCGTGCGCGGATCGACGACGATCAGATCGGCACGCTTGCCGGCTTCGAGCGATCCGATCTCACGCTCGAGCCCGAGCGCCGCCGCGCCGCCCAGCGTCGCCAGCTCGAGCGCGGTCGCCGCCGGCATCGCCGTCGTCCCCGCGCGCGGCTTGTGCAAGAGCGCAGTCAGCCGCAGCTCGAGAAAGCCGTCGAGGTTGTTGTTGCACGGAGCGCCGTCGGCGCCGATGGCGACATGGATGCCCTGCGCCAGCATCTCGGGGATGGGCGCGATGCCGCTTCCGAGCTTGAGGTTCGACGACGGGCAGTGCACGACGTGGGTGCCGCTGGCGGCGAGCCGACGGCGCTCCTCGTCGGTAGCGTGGACGCAGTGGGCGAGGGCGGCGTTGGGCCCGCCCAGGCCGAGCGACGCGAGGTAGACGATGTTGTCGGCGCCGCGCTCGCGCCGCACCAGCTCGATCTCGGCGGCTTGCTCGGACGCGTGCGTGTGCAGGCGCGCGCCGCGATGAACACGCGCGCCGACCTCGCGCAAGAGCTCCTCCGTGCACGACAGGACGAAGCGCGGCGCATAGGCGTAACGCAGG
>DASXOU010000648.1:0-9259 GCA_036494045.1 Polyangia bacterium
GCTCGTCGGCAAGCTGGTGGCGCGGCTGTCGGCGCGCGGGCAGCTCGCGGTACAGCTCCCCGCCGACGACTACAACTCGGCGCGCACCATCTTCGCCGACGTCGCCGGCTGGCGCTACGAGATGGGCACGCTCGACATCGCCGCCTACGCCGAGCTGCTCTTCGCCGCCAAGCTCGACGACATCGACGTGTTCGAGAAGATCTATCCGCACGTGCTCGCCGACGCCGACGCGGTCCTGGAATGGGCGCGGGGCACGGCGCTGTTACCGTATCTCGAGCGCCTGCCGCCGGCGCAGCACGCGCCGTATCTCGAGGAGGTGCGGCGGCGGCTGCATGCGCGCTATCCCGAGCGTCCGGTATTCTTCCCGTTTCGACGAATCATCTTTTATGCGCGGCGCGCGTAGAATGGAGATGGAGGATCCATGGCCAAGCTGAAGGGCAAAGTGAAGCGCTCGGATCTCGAAGGCGGATTTTGGACGCTGGAGGCCGAGGACGGCTCGACCTACAAGCTCGAAGGCGGCGGCGCCGACCTGTTGAAGGCGGGCGTGCGCGCGGAGATCGACGGGCAGCTCGAGGAGGCGATGGGGATCGGCTTCGGGACGCCGGTGCTGAGCGTCAAGAACTACAAGATTCTGTGATAGGGTCCTTCGCTATGAAATTCGAGCTCAAGCACACGTTCGATGCGCCCGTCGACGCCGTGATCGAGGCGATGGCGGACCCGGCGTTCCCCGAGTTCATGAAGTCGCACATGAAGCTGATGAGCGACATCAAGCCGATCGATCGCAAAGAAGAGGGCGGGCGCTTGTCGTGGCGGCTGCGCTGCGTGCCGGTGCCGATGATCAAGCGGGTCGGGCCGAAGGAAGTGCCGCCCGAGGCGCTCGCGTTCGTGCAGGAGTCGACGATCGATCGCGCGGCCAAGCGCATCAACTTCAAGAACGTTGCCGAGCATCCCAAGGTGCTCAAGCACCTCGAGAGCTCGGGCAGCTTCAGCTTCCGCGACCTCGGCGGGCGCACCGAGCGGCTGATCTCGGGCGAGCTGAAGGTGACGAACCTGCCGTTTCTCTTGAAGCCGCTCGGTGGCATCGCCGAGCGCCTCATCTACTCGAACGCCGAGGACCTGCTCAACGAAGAGGCCAAGGTGTTCGGCGAATTCCTCAAGACGCGCGGCAAGCCCGCCGCCTAGCGCTCGTTCAAAACCGTGCAGTTTACGGCGAGGCTTTTTGGCCCTCGCTGAGGCCGTCGGCGCCCGTCGACACGACCTGGTCGCCGTTGGTCAGCCCGCTGCCGACGAGCACTTCGCCGCCGGTACGATCGACCACCGTGACCTTGCGCGCGTGCACCACGCCGTCGGCGAGCACGAACACCACGTCGCCGCCGTCGCGCTTGACCAGCGCCGAAGCCGGCACCGGCACCACGTTGGGCACGCGCGCCTTGACCAGGCGCAACGAGTCGCCCGGCTTGGCCGCGTTCTCGTCGACGAGCTCGACCGTCACCGTGCCACCCTCGACGGCCGCCACGCGTCCCGCGATCGGCGCGCCGCCCGCCGCCGGCTGCAACGTCACCGCCGCGCCCGCCTTCATCGTCGCCGCGTCGGCCGGCGCCAGCTTGAACTCGGCGAGGCTGCGCCTGTCGGCGAGCCGTACCACCGGCGCGCCCGGCTTGGCGTCGGCGCCGGCCGCGATCATCACCTGCGCCACCGTGCCCGGCCCGGGCGCGACCAGCCGCACCTTGCCGGCGCGCGCCTCGAGCTCGGCGAGCAGCTTCTGCTTCTCGGCGACCTTGGCCTCGGCGCCCTTGACCGCTTCGGCGTCGTTCTTCGCCTTCGCCGCCGCCAGCTGCTTCTCGTAATAACCGGCGCGATCCTTGACGTCCGCCAGATCCTTCTCGACCTTGGCGTACGAATCGAGCGTCGCCAGCGGCATGCCCGCCTTCGCCTCGGTGCCGGCGGCGACGACGTCCGAAACCTTGCCCGCCTCGCCGAACGACAGCGTCTGGCCGTCGGACTTCTTGACCGTCGCCGCGCCGTCGTACAGCCGCACCACTTCGCGCGGGTTGGCCATCACCGTCGACACCTTGGCCGCGCCGCCGCCCATCAGCTTCACGTAGGCGACGATGCCGCCGACCACCGCCAGCACCAGCACGATGCCGATGATCGATCCCGCGCTCGACCGCGCCGCCGCCTCTTCGGCGTGCGCCGTCGGTGACGCGTGCGCCGGGGCCGGCGTCTTGGGCGGCGCCGGCCGCTCCACCGGCGACGGCGTCACCGCCGGCCGCTCGGTCGTCACCGGCATCGCCGCCATCGTCGGCGCCGTCGCTGCCGGCGCATGGTGGCGCGGGCTCTCGGCCACCAGCGGCAGCGGCTCGTCGTCGTCGGCGACATGCCCGGCGCCATTGCCCGACGACGGCGGCGACGGAATGTGCGGCGCCTCGCGCATCATCGTCGGCGCGTTCGGCGCCGACCGCTCCGGCGCCTCTTCGCTCTCGGTGAGATCGAAGAAGCCGAGCTCGCGCAGCCGCCGCGCGTACTCCTCGAGGTCCGACGCCGAGGGCGCGATTCCCAGGCGCTCGCGCGCCCACGACGCCACCTCATCGAACGGGCGCCGCCCGTCCATGCGCTCGGCGATGAGCCACTCGAAGTCGTACATGCGCATGCGCGCGCCCGACTTCGGATCGCTGACGTCGAAATACTTGATGCCGCCTTCTTCGGCGGGCGTCGCCTTCAAATCGGTTCTGATCCGCGGAGTGCTCATCACCCGCCTCGCTTGAGCTCCGTCAGCACCAGCTTGGCGACGGCCTTGAGCGTGTCGAACACGCCCACGCCTGTCGTCGCCACTGCCTCGAACTCGGGGACGTTGGTGGGATTGAGGACCTTCTTGAGCTCATCCATCGGCGCCGAATTGGGCAAATCCCTTTTGTTGTACTGCACGCAATAAGGGATTTTGTCGAGGTTGTATCCCTGCTCCTGCAGGTTTACGCGCAAGTTGTCGAGCGATTCGATATTCGCTTCCATACGCTCGATCTGCGAATCAGCGACGAAGACGACCCCGTCGACGCCTTTCAAAATCAATTTGCGGCTGGCGTCGTAAAACACCTGGCCCGGCACCGTATAAAGATGGAAACGCGTTTTGAATCCGCGAATTTCACCGAGCGAAAGCGGTAAGAAGTCGAAGAACAGCGTGCGTTCCGTCTCGGTGGCGAGGGAGATCATCTTCCCTTTCGCCTCGGGATTGGTCTTGTTGTAGATGTACTGCAGGTTGGTCGTCTTCCCGCACAGGCCCGGCCCGTAATAGACGATCTTGCAGTTGATCTCGCGGGAGCTGTAGTTGATGAAGCTCATCGGTGGGCTTCTCGCTCCCCTTAATCGTTGAACAAGTTGTCGATGTCGTCGTCGGAGATCTCGCCAAGGACCGGCGGGGCGTTCCCCGAAGACATCTTCTTGACCAGCGCGTCGAAGACCTTGGTCAGCTCCTCCGACGCCTTCTTGACGCGCAGGCGCACCAGCCCCAGCGACGAGCGCGTGTCGAACAAGACCACGAGGATCGCGCGCTGCGCGACGAGCGAGAGGTGGATGTTGGTCTTCTCGCCTTCATGAAACTGCCCCGAGAACTCCTTCTCGGCCAGCAGCTTGGCGATACCGCCGGTGGCGGCGACGTTGCCCGCGAACAGCGAGGACAGGGAGGTCACATCGAGGTGCTCGGTGTTGCCGGCACGCGCGATCTCCTGCCCATCCTTATTGATCACGAGTATGGCGATCGAGTTCGAGTCGCGTTGCAGCCGATCACAGATCGCTTGGATCTGCTGCTGCTCCTCCTCGAACATCACGACCTGGGGCGTACCCATCGCGGGGAGTCTCCTGTGTCCGGTCGTCCTTAGTTATCAGATTCCCATCGAAAAATCAACGGCGCGCACGGCTGTCTACATGCCTCTTACATCTCTCGGCGAGCCTCGAGAGCGCGCGTGATGGTCACGCCGTCGGCGTATTCGAGCTCGCCACCGACGGCCAGCCCTGACGCGATGCGCGTGACCTTGATGCCGAGCGGGCGCAGCACCTTCGCCAGGTAGAGCGCGGTCGCCTCGCCTTCGACGTTCGGCGAGGTGGCCACGATGACCTCTTTGAGCTGGCCCGACGCCACGCGCGCGAGCAGCTCCTTGATGCGCAGATCGTCGGGTCCGATGCCTTCGAGCGGCGAGAGCACGCCGTGCAGCACGTGATAGCGCCCGCGAAAGCCGCCGGTGCGTTCTATTGCATATAGATCGGGCGGCGTGGCCACGACCGCGACCAGCGACGGATCGCGCCGCGCGTCGGAGCAGAGCGCGCACGGATCGCGCTCGGTCAGGTTCATGCACGTCGAGCACAGGCGGATCTTGTCTTTGACCTCGACGAGCGCCTGCGCCAGATCGCGCGCGTACTCGCCGGGCGCGCGCAAGATGTGGAAGGCCAGGCGCGAGGCGGTCTTCTCGCCGATGCCGGGCAGCTTCGACAGCTCGGTGATGAGGCGCGAGATCGGATCGGCCATGCGTGAGGCTAGAAGAGGCCGGGGATGTTGAGCCCGCCGGTCACCGATGAGACCGCGCCCGCTTGCAGCTCCTGCGCCTTGGCGATCGCCTGGTTCATGGCGGCGATGATGAGGTCCTGCAGCATCGATGGATCCTTCGGGTCGATGCACGCGGGATCGATCTTGATCGCCTTGACCTCGTAGCCGCCGGTGATGGTCACGGTGACCATGCCGCCGCCGGCCGAGGCTTCGACCGTCTTGCCCTTCGCCTCTTCTTGCGCCTTCAGCATCTGCTCTTGCAGCTGCTGCGCTTGCTGCATCATGGCGCCGAGATCGAAGCCGCCCGGGAAGCCGCCGCCGCCTTCGCCGCCACCGCCGCCAGCACCGCCACCGCCTTGTTCGCTCATCCGTTCTTCTCCACGTCGTCGACGATCGGATCCTTCCAGGTGCCGCCGAAGCGGTCGTCGAGCGCCTTGCGCGCGGGATGCTCGATCGCCTCCAGGCGGCGTTTCTCGCGATCCTCGTCGACCTTGCGCTCCTCGACTTCGATCAGGTTCTCCGTCGCCGGCACGCTGGTCGCCGGCCCGACGATGATCTCGACCGCGAGATCATCGCCCGTGACCTTCTTTAATGCTGCGCGCAGCTGCGGCAAGCGCGAGCGCAAGCGATCGGCGGTGAAGTCGCGATCGAAGCCGAGCGAGAGGTGCACGCTGTCGCGCGCGAGCAGGCGCGACTGCGCCAGATCCGCGAGCAGCGGATCGATCTCGGTGACCGCTTCGATGAGCTTGGTGAAGCTCTGCGGCGCCGCGCGCTTCTGCGGCGCGGACGGCGCGACCGGCGCCGGCGCGGCCGACGCTTGCGCGAGCGGCGCGCTCGCGGTGTTCGTCGTCGGACGCGCGCCACCGCCGCCGTTCGCCGGACCGCCGCCCTTTTCCACGCGCGACTCGAGCGCCTCGAGCTTCGATAGCAGCGTCCCGATCGGCTCCAGCGGCTCGACGCGCGTCAGCGCAATCAGGCCCACCTCGAGGACGTAGCGCGGCACCGCCGACTTCGAGGTCTCCTCGGCGACCTTGGCGAAGCGCTCGCACAACAATTCCGGCACGCCCGCCGGCACCGAGCGCGCCGCCTTCACCAGCGCCTCCAGCTCCGTCGGCGAGGCGTCGACGAGCGCGCTCGGATCGTCGACGGCGCGCGCGACCACCAGATCGCGAAGATGGCCGAGGAGCGCGTGCGCGAGCTGCGCCAGATCCTGCCCGCGCGCGAACGCCGCGTCGATGAGCGCGAGCGCCGCGCCCGCGTCTTTGCCGAGGATCGCGTGACCGAGCTTGTCGAGGAGCGTGCGATCGGCGACGCCGAGCACCGCCGCCGTCGACGCTTCGGTGAGCGCGGCCGACGACGCGATCACTTGATCGAGCAGCGACAGGGCGTCGCGCACCGAGCCGCCCGACTCGCGCGCCACCAGCGACAGCGCCGCTTTTTCGTACGTGAGCTTCTCGTCGTCGAGGATCTTGGTCAGGTGCTCGACGATGCGCCGCTGCGGCACCAGCTTGAAGTCGTAGCGCTGCACGCGCGAGAGGATCGTCGCCGGCAGCTTGTGCGGATCGGTCGTCGCGAACACGAAGATCGCGTGCGGCGGCGGCTCCTCGAGCGTCTTGAGCAGCGCGTTCCACGCGCCGCCCGAGAGCATGTGCACTTCGTCGAGGATGTAGACCTTCTTCTTGCCACGTACCGGCGCGTAGCGGATCGCGTCGCGCAGCTCGCGGATGTTGTCGACCCCGTTGTTGGACGCGGCGTCGATCTCCTGCACGTCGACGCTGGTGCCGGCGGTGATCTCCTTGCACGCGTCGCACACGTTGCACGGCGTCGGCGTGGGCGCGTTGACGCACGAGAGGCACTTGGCCAGGATGCGCGCCGCCGTCGTCTTGCCGACGCCGCGAGCGCCGGTGAAGAGGAAGGCGTGATGCAGGCGGCCCGTCGCGATCGCGTTGGTCAGCGTCTGCGTGACGTGCTCTTGCCCGACGATCTCGTCGAACGTCTGCGGCCGATATTTGCGTGCGAGCACGAGATAGGACATTTGCGGCCGTCTTCGCGAAGAGGAGAAAAGGTGGCTCCGGGCACCCGCGCCGCCAACTACCGTTGCTTCCTTCCGGACCTGGCGGGGTTCGTCAGCTTTGCGTCGCCCAGAGCCAAATATGAATTAGCACGAGATGCTGGCGGAGAGAGAGGGATTCGAACCCTCGGTACCTTGCGGCACACACGATTTCCAATCGTGCCCCTTCGGCCACTCGGGCATCTCTCCCAATCAAGTCGAGTGCCAAAAAATTTCAGGTAGCGGAGAGGGAGGGATTCGAACCCCCGGTACCCTTGCGGGTACACCTGATTTCGAATCAGGCGCAATCGACCAGACTCTGCCACCTCTCCTTATTAATGCTTCTTACGCAGCTCTCCGAAGAAGCCACTGAGCAGCGCTCCGCACTCTGCCGCCAACGCCGACTGCTCGACCACCACCCGATGATTCAGCCGCTCGTCCTCCAACATCCGATACAGCGTCCTCACCGCCCCCGCCTTCGGGTTGTCGCAGCCGAACACCACGCGCTCGACGCGCGCATTGACGATCGCGCCCGCGCACATCGGACAGGGCTCCTGCGTCACGTACAACGTGGCGCCCACCAGTCGCCATCCGCCGACGGCGATCGCAGCCTCGCGAATCGCGATCATTTCGGCGTGCGCCGTCGGATCCATCGCGCTCTCGCGACGATTCCCACCGCGCCCGACGATCGCCCCGTCGACGACGACGACGGCGCCGACCGGCACCTCGCCGAGCACGCCCGCGGCCTTCGCCTCGTCGATCGCTTCCTGCATGTACTCTGCGTCGTTCATTTGCGCGGCCAGAAGGATTCGAACCTCCGACCCTCGGTTCCGTAGACCGATGCTCTATCCAGCTGAGCTATGGCCGCAAATTTGGATGCAGCGGAGAGGGAGGGATTCGAACCCTCGATACAGTTTCCCGTATGCCGCCTTAGCAAGGCGGTGCCTTCGGCCTCTCGGCCACCTCTCCCGTAAGAGGACCACACGTCCCCTTCGCGTTTCACTATTCGATTTTCAGGGGCCCGTCAGCGGAGGAGGAGGGATTCGAACCCCCGGGACTTTCATCCAGCGGTTTTCAAGACCGCCGCCTTAAACCACTCGGCCACTCCTCCAACGCGAAAACGGATGGACTCTTTAGCAAGATAGAATCACGTTGTAAAGCCGATTGTGTCCCGCCGCCAGCGTCGGGGCCATGGTATGATTTCGCCCGCTAGGCAACCATGAAAATCTCCTGCGAGCGCTGCAGCGCCCAGTACGACCTCGATGAGAGTCGCATCCCGCCCTCGGGGATGACGATGAAGTGTCCGGCCTGCCTGCACCAGTTCACGGTGCGGCGTGGCGGGGCGACGGCGCCGTCGATGCCGAAGCCGCCGATTCCGCTCGACCCGCCGCCGGCGCCCAAGCCGCGCGAGATCGAGCTCTCGAACTTCGGCGAGGACGAAGGGCCCACGCCGCTGCCGGACGCGGCGCCGGGCATGATCGCGCCCAATCCCGACGAGATCGATCTGCCGGCGCCGGTCGAGGCCAGGCCCGAGCTGCCGGCGCCGAAGTCGGCGTCGCGCGGGCCGGCGATCGCGCCGCCCAAGCCGCCGGCGTCGCCGCCGCCGCCGAAGATTCCGCCGCGCATGCCGCCGCCGATTCCCGACGCGCCGGTGTCGATCTCGCGGCAGAGCGGGCCGGGGCCCGACGACATCGACCTGCCGGCGCCCGTCGACGTCTCGCGGCGCGACATCCTCGATTTGCCGGCGCCCAAGGCCGGCGGTGCGTCGACGCCGGGCATGCGGCCGCTCGAGCTCAACGACGACGAAGCCGATCTGCTTGCGCCCAAGGATCGCTCGCCGCAAGTGGGCATCTCGCTCGACGCGCCCGATCCCGACGATCTGCCGTCGACCGGATCGCTCGGCGACGACGCGGGGTCGCCGGCGCTCGAGCTCGACAACATCGACGTGGTGGCGCCGAAGGTCGACACGCCCGAGCTGCCGGCGCCGAAGGCCGAGACCACCGACGTCGCGCCCAAGCAGGAGACGCACGACGTCGCGTTCCAGCGCGTGTCGCCGCCGCCGCCGAGCGCGCGCGCCGAGGCCAAGCCGGCCGCGGCGACGGCGGCGCCGAAAGCGAAGGCGAAAGACAAAGCGCCCGACGCCGCGGACGAGGATGAAGAGAAGCCCAAGCGCGGCTGGGGACGCGCGCTCGCGGCCGTCGCCGGCGTGCTGCTGCTCCTCGGCGGCGTCGGCGTGGCGCTCGGCATGTTCACCGGGTTCGGGCAGAAGCTGTTGCGCCGCGGGCCGAGCGCGCAGATCGAGCAGCAGATGATGTCGGCGCGCAAGCAGATGGCCGACGACACGCTCGGCTCGTATCGCAAGGCGGCGCTGTCGCTGCAGTCGCTCGTCGAGTCCGATCCGAAGGCGACCGAAGCGGCGGCGGTGGCGGCGCAGGCGCACCTGGGCGCGGCGCGGCTCGGCGTGGCCACGGAGCTGCGCGAAGCGGACGCGATCCTCGCCAAGATCACCGACGAGCACGCGGCGGACGTGCCCGACTATCAGAAGGCCAAGGCGCTGCGCTCGATGGTGGCGGGCAACTTCGTCGACGCGCGGAACAAGCTCGGCGCGGTGCTGGCCAATGCGCCGGCCGACGCGGGTGCGCTCGTCTATCTCGGTTGGACCGAGCTCGCCGCCG
>DASXOU010000649.1:0-2362 GCA_036494045.1 Polyangia bacterium
GACGTCGACGCCGATGTCGTCGATGAGATAGCGCGCGATCTTCTCGATCTGATCCGGCGGGCAGCCGTGGAACGTCGAGAGCGTGACGCATTTGACGAGGTCGCTGCGAAAGTCGAGCTCGCGCAGCCGCCGGTGACGCGCGGGGATCTGCGCGCGCAGCTCCTCGACGACCGGCGCGATGTTTTGCACCTGCAACAAATAATTGTGCATCTGCACACTTTGCAGCCCCTCGAGGTCGTAGCCGACCGACAGCTCGAACACCGGCTCCGACTGCGCCGCCGCCGCGCCGAGACCGAGCGCATCGAGCTCGCGCAGGATGCGCACCAGCATCCAGCCGGCCACGTACTCGCGCAGCGAATCGGCGAGGCGGAGCTCCTGCGACCACTCGACGTTGTAGCCGATCGTCGCCGCGTCGATGCACGGCCGCGGAATCGTCAGCTCGTCGAGCACCTGCACCGTCTTGAGCTCGATGATCCGCGAGCCGGCCGCCCAGGCCAGCACGATGTTCTGCGCCAGCTGCGCGTGCGGCCCGGCCGCCGGACCGACCGGCGACTGCGCGCGATGGCCGTGCACGTCGACGGAGAGATCGAATTCCGCGCGCGGGCGCCAGATCTTGCGCAGCGGCAGATCGAACAGCGACTCCTGCCGCGCCGGCTCGACGAGCACGCGCTCCAGCAGCTCGGCGAAGGGAATCGGGCGCAGCTCGGCCATGAGGGCAGCTTACCCGAACGACGCCGCAGCGGTACAGTGAGGCCGATGAGCGAGCCGACCCACGACGAAGAGACGCTGGCGCCCAGCTTCGGCCGCGAGTGGCCCGAGTTCCTCGACGAGCTCCGCATCGCGCTGCCCGGCGTGCAGCTCCTCTTCGGCTTCTTGTTGGCGGCGCCGTTCAGTACGCGCTTCGATCACGTCACCGGCCTCATCCAGGATGTCTTCCTCGTCTGCTTTCTCGCCACCACCGCGTCGTGCATCTTCCTCATCGCGCCGTCGGTCTATCACCGGCTGCACTGGCGGCGCGACGTGCACGACAAGGAGCAGATGCTGCGCACGTGCAATCTGCTGGCGATCATCGGCGGCATTCTCCTCGCCATCGCCATGGTCGCGGCCGTCTACGTCGTCACCGCCATCATCGCTACGCCGCCGCGCGCCCTCCTCGTCACCGCCGGCGCGGCAATGCTCATCGTGCTGCTCTGGTTCGCCCTGCCGCTCGGCCGCCGCCGCGTCGACCGGCGACGCTGACGGGCTCGGCGACGGGCCGGCGACGCGCTAGGCGTCGCGCCGCCCGATCCACTTGGCGACGTCGGGCGCGCGATAAGCGGCGAACGCATCGAGCAGCGCCTCGGGATCGTTATTGTGCAAGAGCATCATTGAATGATGCGAGCGCACAAATTCCTCGGCCACCTGGCGCTCGACGAGTGCCAGCAGCGGCTCCCAGAAACCATCGACATCGAGCAGGCCGCACGGCTTTTTGTGCATGCCGAGCTGCGCCCAGGTGAGCGCCTCGAACAGCTCGTCGAGCGTGCCGAAGCCGCCGGGGAGCGCGATGAGCCCGTCGGACAGATCGTGCATGCGCTGCTTGCGCTCGTGCATGGTGTCGACGACGACGAGCTCCGAGAGCCGCGCGTGCGCGAGCTCGCGATCGACGAGCGCGCGCGGAATCACGCCGACCACTTCGCCGCCGTCGGCGAGGACGGCGTCGGCGACGATCCCCATGAGCCCGACGTTGCCGCCGCCGTAGACGAGCCCGATGCCGCGGCGGGCGAAGAGCGCGCCCAGCCGGCGCGCGGCGGCGGCGTAGGCGGACGAGCGGCCGGGCGACGAGCCGCAGAACACGCACAAGCGCATGGCGGCACTGTACACGACCGCGTCGGTAGTGTTGAATGTCGGCGCATGTCGAAGAAGAAGCGCCGGCGCGACGGTGCCGGATCGCGTCGTGCCGAGGTGCTGCGCACCGTCGGGCACAACGTGGCGCGCGCCGAAGGCGTCGAGAAGGTGACGGGCGCCGCGCGCTACATCGACGACCTCGCCTTCGACGGCATGATCTACGGCGCGACGGTGCGCTCGACGATCCCGGCCGGAGGCATCGTCGCCGTCGAGCAGGATCCGGCGTTCGATTGGAGCGGCTTCACGTTCGTCGACCATCGCGACATCGCCGCGCCCGGCAAGAACGTGGTCGCCATGATCGCCGAGGATCAGCCGCTCCTCGCCGAAGATCGCATACGCCATCAGGCCGAGCCGATCGCGCTCCTCGCGCACGCCGATCGCGCGCGCCTCGCCGACGGCCTGGCCCATGTGCGCGTGCGCTACGAAGCCGCGCCGGCCACGCTCGATTTCGAGTCGGCCTCGACGGTGCTCAAGGAGA
>DASXOU010000650.1:0-8984 GCA_036494045.1 Polyangia bacterium
AACTGAATCTCGTCGGCGCCGGGGCGGGCCAGGTAGAAGTTGTCGAGCGTATAACCGTCAGGAGAAATCGCCGTTACGTCAGCCACACCGTGCGTGTATTGCCAAAGCGTCGCCTCCGGAGCCAGGAAGTTGCGGAGCGCCTCCCGGTTGGGCAGTGACGGGTCCTGCCAATAAGCCCGAATGGGATTCCAACCGTCGCTCAGCCCTTCTTCATAGGCGTTGCCGTTCTGGGAGATGATTGCGGTGATCCGTTCCGGATGCCGAACGGCGAGCCGGAAACCGACGGGCGCTCCGTAATCGAACACATAGATGGCGAAGCGCTGGAGTCCGACGACTTCCGTGAAACGATCGATGACGTTCGCGACATTATCGAACGTCCAGGCGAAGGCGCTTCGCGCCGGCATATCGGACTGCCCAAAGCCCGGCAGATCCGGAGCGACGAGGCGAAACCGATCCGCAAGTTGCGGGATAAGATCGCGGAACATGTGGCCGGCGGTGGGAAAGCCGTGCAACAGGAGGATCGGCGGCGCGTCGGGCGGCCCGGCCTCGCGAAAGAAGACTCCGACGCCATCGACATCCACTTTGCGGTACGCGCTCGTGCTCATGGAAGCTGGAGGTAGCGTCGCCGCGCACGTTGGCAATGGCGCGCGACGGCACTAGGTTCGGCGATATGGAAACTCGTGGTGTCGCGGAGGCGGCCCTTTTGGGGATGGCCGCGGGGATGCGTTCGATGGTGCCGCTGGCCGCGCTCGGCTTGACGCTGCCGCGGCGACGGCTGTTCTTCGCGCCGCTCACGTTGGCGTCGGCCGCCGAGTTGGTCTACGACAAGCTGCCGCAAGCGAGCGATCGCGCGATGCCGGGGCCGCTTTCGGCCCGCGTCGGCGCGGGGGCGATCGCCGGCGGCATCGCGGCCTACGTGCTCGGCGCGTCGATCCCGCTGGCGGCAGCGACGGGCGCGCTGACCGCGCTCGGCAGCACGCTCTTGTTTCGTCGCGTGCGCGCCGCAGCCGCTCGCCGTGTGCCGCCGCCCGCCGCGGCCGTCGGCGAGGACCTCGTCGCCATCGGCACGGCGGCGGTGGCGCTGCGGGTCCTCGAGCGCGATTGATGACGGTCGACGTCCTCGTCATCGGCAGCGGACAGGCGGGCGTGCCGTTGGCCGTGCGGTTGGCGAACGCCGGCCGCCGGGTCGTGCTGGCCGAGCGCGCGCTCCTCGGCGGCACCTGCACCAACTACGGCTGCACGCCGACCAAGACCATGATCGCCAGCGCGCGCGCCGCGCACGTCGGCCGCACCGCGGCGCGACTCGGCGTCCACTGCGGCGAGGTGCGCGTCGACTTCGCGGCGGTCGTGGCGCGCAAGAACGCGATCGTGACGCGTTGGCGCGAAGGCGTCGCGCGCACGCTGGCGGGCGCGCGCGAGCGGCTGCGCGTGATCGACGGGCCGGCGCGGTTCGTCGGCGCGCATGAGATCGACGTGGCCGGCACGCGCTACCGCGCCGACACGGTGGTCATCAACAGCGGCGTGCGGCCGGCGATGCCGTCGATCCCCGGTCTCGCGGAGGTGCCGTGGCTCGACAACCATCGCGCCATGAGCCTCGAGTCGCTGCCGCGCCATCTCGTCGTCCTCGGCGGCGGCTACATCGGCTGCGAGCTCGGTCAGATGTTTCGGCGCTTCGGATCCGCGGTCACCATCGTCGATCGCGGGAAGCACCTCCTCGGGCACGAGGATCCCGACGTGGCGGCGTCGCTCGAGGACGTGTTCCGCGCCGAGGGCATCGACCTCGTTCAAGGAGTGGCGGTCGAGCGCGTGGCGCGCGCCGGCGACGAGCTCGTGGTGCATGCGCGCGGCAACGAGATCCGCGGCTCGCACCTGCTGGTCGCAGTCGGGCGCCGCGCCAACACGGACGATCTCGGCTGCGACGCCGCCGGCATCGCGCTCGACGAACGCGGCTACGTGATCGTCGACGACGGCTACCAGACCTCGACGCCCGGCGTGTACGCCGTCGGAGACGTGACCGGCGGGCCGCAGTTCACGCACAGCTCGTGGGACGATCACCGGATCTTGTTCGAGCGCCTCCTCGGCCGCGGCACGCGCGGACGCGCCGATCGGATCGTGCCCTACGCGGTGTTCACCGATCCGCAGATCGGCCACGTGGGCCTGCACGAATCGGAGGCGCGCGCGCGCGGGATGAAGATCGAAGTGGCGAGCATGCCCTTTGGGCAGGTCGCGCGCGCCATCGAGATGGACGAGCTCGCCGGCGTGATGAAGGTCCTGATCGACGCCGGCGACGGGCGCCTTCTCGGCGCGACCATCATCGGCGCCGACGCGGGCGAGCTCATCCACATCTTCGTGCCGCTGATTCGCGCCGGCACGAGCGCGCGCTCGATCGTCGACGCGGAATTCATCCACCCCACGTTCGCCGAGGGCGTGCAGACGCTGGTCATGCGCCTTCCACGCTACGCGCTCGACTTCCAGGAGAGTGGCGCATGACGCAAGCGGAGCGATTCGACGTGCTGGTGATCGGAAGCGGATACGCCGGCAAATGGGTGGCGTGGGACCTGGCCGCCGCCGGACAGCGGACGGCCGCCGTCGAGCAGCGCTACATCGGTGGCTCGTGCCCGAACATCAACTGCCTGCCGAGCAAGAACGAGATCGCGAGCGCGAAGGTGGCCGACGTCGTCCGTCACGCCTCGGCGTTTGGAACCGACGTGAGCGGCGCGCGCATCAACATGCCCGCGGTGCTGGCGCGCAAGCGCAAGATGGTCGAGGCCGAGATCGCGTTTCACCGGCAGAAGTATCGCGACAGCGGCGCCGAGCTGATCATGGGCGAGGCGCGCTTCGTCGCGCCCAAGACGGTCGAGATCCGGCTCAGCGCCGGCGGCACGCGCCTCGTGAGCGCGGGCAAAGTGTTCCTCAACCTCGGTACGCGGCCGTCGATGCCGGCGGTTCCCGGTCTCGCCGACGCGGCGATGACCAACATCGAGCTGCTCGAGCTCGACCGCGTGCCCGAGCATCTGATTGTGCTCGGTGGCGGCTACGTCGGGCTCGAATTCGCGCAGGCGTACCGTCGCTTCGGAAGCCGCATTACCGTCGTCGAACGCGGGCCGCAGCTCCTCGCGCGCGAAGATCCCGATGTCGCGGCGGCGATGCTGAGCCTCATGACCGACGAAGGGATCGACGTTCTTCTCGGCGCCGAGGCGCTGCGCGTCGAGGGGCGAAAGGGCGGCGAGCTGCGCATCCTCGTGCGCGCGCAGGCCGGCGAGCGCACGCTCGTCGGCAGCGATCTGTTGGCGGCGCTCGGGCGCGCGCCGAACACGGGCGGCATCGGGCTCGACGTCGCCGGTGTCGAGCTCGACGGGCGCGGCTACATCGCGGTCAACGATCGGCTCGAGACCACGGCGCCCGCGGTGTGGGCGCTCGGCGAATGCGCGGGCAGCCCGCAATTTACGCACGTGTCGTACGACGACTATCGCGTCGTGCGCGACAACCTCGCCGGCAAGCCGCGGTCGACGCGCGGCCGGTTGGTTCCGTCGTGCATGTTCACGGATCCGCCGCTGGCGCGCGTCGGCCTCGACGAGACCGAGGCGCGCGCGCGCGGGATCGCGGTGCGCGTCGCCACGCTGCCGATGGTCAACGTGCTGCGCACCGAGACCACCGGCGAGACGCGCGGCTTCATGAAGGTGCTCGTCGGCGCGCAGCGCGACGACATCCTCGGCTTCACGATGTTCGGCGCCGACGCCGGCGAGGTCATGGCTGTCGTGCAGACGGCGATGCTCGCCGGCGCGCCCTACTCCACGCTGCGCGACGCGATCTTCGCGCACCCGACGATGTCCGAAGGTCTCGTTTCGCTGTGCGCTCGCATCGGCGCGCGCTGACGCCGGGCGGACGCAAAGACAGCGCCATTGACGCCATTCGGCGGCGGCGCGATTATGACGCCGGTGCCCGGCCATCGACAGGTTGTGCTCGGCCTCTCGGTTGCGCTCTTCGTCGCGGGATTTCTGCTTTACGCTCCGTCGCTGCGCTACGGCCACGTCGAGTACGACGACGTGCGCATCCTCTACGATCATTCCGCGCTCTACGACGAGCACTCGCTCGCGCACAGCCTGCGCGAGATCTTCGTCGGCTACTATCCGCGCGAGGAGCCGCTCGTCGTGCGCGACGTGACCTGGGCGCTCGACAGCCGCATCTTCGGTTTTCAGTCGGCGTTCGGCCACCACTTCGGCAACGTGCTCCTCAACGCCGCCAACGGCACGCTGCTGTTCTTGTTCCTCGTCGCGGCCACGCGCCGCCTCTACTTCGCCGCCGTGGTCGCGGCGGCGTGGATCGTGCTGCCCGTGCACGTGGAGCCGGTCTGTTGGCTCATGGGCCGAAAAGACGTCCTGTGCGCGTTCTTCGCGCTGGCAGCGCTGTGCGTCGAGGCGCGCGCGCTCGACGCGCCCGAACAATCGCCGACGCGGCCGCTCGGGCTGCGCGTCGCCAGCGTCGTCTTGTGCACGCTCGCCGTGTTCTCCAAGATCAGCGCCGTCACGCTCGTCGGCGTCATCTGCGCCTTTCGCGTGCTCGGCCCCAAGCTGCGCGCGCGCGACGCCGCGCCGGCGAGCGTCGCCCGCGCCGTCGTCGGTGTCGTGCCGCACCTTGTCGTCAGCGTCGCCGCCTACGCCTGGTACAACCGCGTCCTGCACCAGTTCGGCGTGCTGCATCCCTCGACCACGCCGCTCGGCACGCGCGTCGCCGACCTGCTCCTCTACGGCCCGCTCGCGCTCGGCGGCTACCTCGGCGGCATGCTCGGCTTGTCCGACGGCTCGATCATCTACGCCTGGCCCGACGCAGCCATCGCGCTCGACGGCGCCGCGATCGTCAGCTCCATCGCGATCGTGCTCGCGCTGGTCGCCTTCGCGTTCTTCATCGCGCGGCGCCGGCGCGAGCTCGGCTTCTGGGTCGTCGCCTTCGTGCTCCTCATGCTGCCGTACATGCACTTCGTCGAGGTCATCCGCTGGCGCGCGGATCGCTACGTCTACCTGGCGTCGTTCTGCGTGCTCGCCCTCGTCGTCGAGCTCGCCGGCGGCCTGGTCGCGCGCGCCCGCCCCGCGCTGCGTCGCGTGCTCTTCGGCGCCGTCGCCGCCTGGGCGCTGGTCGCCGTCTTCGTCACGCTCGCGTCGTCGCCACGCTTTGCCGACGACCGCGCGCTCTGGACGTGGGAGGTCGCGCTCGCGCGCCCGGCGCCGGCCGCGTTCGTGTCGCTGGCGTCGTCGTACGTCGCCGAGGGACGCGCGACCAAGGACGCCGCCGCGCGGCTGCGGCTCGCCGAATCGGCCGAGCGGGTTGCCCGCGCCGGCGAGGACTACTATCGCAGCGTCCCGTGGCGACGCGATCGCGCGCCCAAGCGCGATCTGGCGAACCTCGAGGTCCAGCTCGGCCAGGCCGCCGCCCTGCGCGGCGAGCCGATCGCGGCGCAGCTCGCCCACTACGAGGCGTCTTATCGCATCGAGCCCACCGACGCCAACGTGCTCTTTTTGGCGCAGGCGCTGCTCGTGCGCGCCGCCACCGACGGTCACGACGTCGCGCTCGCGCGCCAGTCGCTCGCGCTCTACAGCGAGCGGCTCGCGCTGCGCTCGGCCGATGCCGCGCGCCGCGCCTTCGACGCCCGCGTGCTCGACGCCTACCGCCGCAGCTTTCCCGAGCTCGCGCCCGACATCGACGCCGTCGAGCGGAGGTGGCGGCGATGAGCGACGACGAGGCCGTCAATCCGTACGTCGGCGCCTATCCGTGCCTGGCCGCGCGCCGCGGCGTCTGGCGCGAGATCGTCCGCTACGTCGCGCGCGACGCGCCGCGGCCGTGCGCCACCGCCGTCGAGCTCGGCGCCGGCTATTGCGACTTCATCAACCAGTTTCCCGCGCCGCGCCGGGTCGCCTTCGATCTCAACCCCGAAATGCGCCGCCACGCCGCGCCCGGCGTCGAGCTGCGCACCGAAGACTGCCGCGCGCTGCCCGGGCTCGCCGACGGCAGCGTCGACTTCGTCTTCGCCAGCAACTTCCTCGAGCACCTCGAGGTGCCCGACGTCGACGCGCTCGTCGCCAACATCGCGCGCGTCCTCCGCCCGGGCGGACGGCTCGCGCTCATTCAGCCGAATCATCGCCTTTGCGCAGAGCACTACTTCGACGATCCGACGCACAAGACCATCTTCGACGACCGCAACATCGCCGCGACGCTCGCGCGCGCCGGCCTCGCCGTCGTCAGCATCGATCCCGGGCTGCTCCCGTTTTCCATGAACAGCCGCGCGCCGAAGTGGCCGCTTTTGGTCCGGCTCTATCTCGCGTCGCCGGTGCGGCCGCTGGCGGCACAGATGTACGTCGTCGCCGAGAGGAGGTGACCCATCTGGAAGGGCAAAACCGTCTCCGTCATCCTGCCGACCTACCGCGAGAAGGGCTCGATTCGCGCGTCGATCGGCGAGCTGACCGCGACCGGCGTGGTCGACGAGATCATCGTCGTCAACAACAACGCCGAGCCGGGCACCAGCGAAGCCGTCGCCGGCTCGGGCGCGCGCGAGGTGCTCGAGCCGACCCAGGGCTACGGCGCCGCCATCCGCCGCGGCTTCCGCGAGACCAGCGCCGATCTCGTCATCGTCAGCGAGCCCGACGACACCTTCCGCGGCCACGACGTCATGAAGCTGCTCGCCTACGCCGACGACTTCGAGGTCGTCTACGGCAGCCGCACGGTCAAAGAGCTGATCTGGCGCGGCGCCAACATGGGCATCTTCTTGAAGTGGGGCAACTATTGGGTCGCCAAGCTGATGGAGCTTCTGTTCAACTCCACGTCGCTGACCGACGTCGGCTGCACGATGCGCTGCGTGCACAAGGAGGCGCTGCGCCGGATGGAGCCGCACTTCACCGTCGACGGCAGCTTCTTCGGGCCGCAGATGATGGTGCTCAGCCTGCTCATGAACATGCGCGTCTTGCAGATCCCGGTGAACTACACGCGACGCATCGGCAGCTCGTCGGTGACGGCGAACAAGGTCGTCGCCTTCTTCCTCGGCCTGCGGATGATCCGGCTCATCCTGTCGTATCGCGTGCGCAGCTGGCTGGCGCCGGCGCGGTTTCGCGAGAAGTAGCGATCGCCGCTCAGGTCGACGGCACCAGGTTGATCGTCACCGTCGTCGACACGCCGCTCTCCTTGACGAAGATCGTCATGCCGCCGCTCTGCCCGGTCAACGCCGCCGCGCCGCTGAGCTGAATCGCCGAGCCGGCTGAAGGCGTCGCCGTGAGCGTGGCGACGTCGGCGGCGGTGATCGTGCCCGACACGGTCAGCATCATGCCGCCGATGCTGATCGCGCCGGTCACGTTGCCGCCGGCGTCGACGGCGAAGCTCGACACCGTGCCGGTCGAGCCGTCGGAGCCTTTGATCGTGCCGGTGAACATGCCCGCGTACAGGTTCTTCGTCGCTTGCGTCGACTGCAGCGTCATCTCGCACTCGCCGAACGAGTTGCCGAGCGCGAGCGTCAACGAGGTGCCGCCGGCGATGGCATTGCCGGTGATGGTGAGGTTTGGCGACGTCGGCGTGTTGAACGGGCCGGGCAGGCCGGTGATGGTGGCCGTGCCCATCGTCATGTTGCTCGCCGCCATCATGCCGGTGAGCGTGAACGTCGAGCCGCTCACGTCGTCGAACGTCTGGCCGTTGACGTTGCCCGCGCCGTCGACGGTGATGCTGGTGAAGCCGAGGTTCTCGACCGCCATCGGATTGGCGAACGTGCCTTGCACGTACTCCTCGGAGCCGGTCCACGTCCCCGCGAACGCGAAGCCCCCGCCGCCACCGCCGCCGTCGCCGTTGTTGCTACCACCGCCGCCACATCCGCCAAGCAGCAACGCGGCCACACACCCGACCAGTCTAGCAGTGCTCATCGGTTCATTTTACACGTCGCGACCTCAGCCGTCATCGCGCGTGGTCAGCTTGTTGACGAGGTAGAGCGCGAGGATCGCCGAGCCGGTCAGCACCGCGATCATTCCCGCCGCGGCGCGCTCGTTGTCCGATTGCACGAGATCGTAGATGGCCAGCGACGCGGTCTGCGTCTTGCCGGGAATGTCGCCGGCGACCATGAGCGTGATGCCGAAGTCGCCGAGCGATCGCGCGAACGCGAGCGTCACCGCCGCGATGAGCCCGCGCGCCGCCAGCGGCAGATGCACCGTCAAAAACACGCGCAACGGGCCGGCGCCGAGCGTGCGCGCCGCCGCCAATAGCTCGGGCTGCACGCCTTCGAGCGCGGCGCGCGCGTTCTTGACGACGAGCGGCAGCGCGCCCACCGTCGCTGCGAACACCGCACCGGTGCGCGTGAAGACGATCGACGAGCCGAACAGCAGCTCCCACGCGCGTCCGATGATGCTGCGCCGGCCGAGCGCGACCAGGAGATAATAGCCGAGCACCGTCGGCGGCATCACCAACGGCGCCGAGCACAAGGCGTCGATGAGGTTGCGCAGCGGCGTCCGCTTGCGGCTCAACAGAAAGCCGAGCGGCACGCCGATCATCGTGACGAGGAAGGTGGCGCCGAGGCCGATCTGCAGCGAGAGCGCGAGCGGCCGCCATTCGGTCACGACGCCATGCTAGCGCACGTTCAGCGCGTGAGCGTGACCGATTGACCGGAGTCGGGCGGCTCGTTTCCGACGAGCTCGAGCGCGCCGCTGAGCGGGCACGTGTTCTCGAGATAGAGCTCGGTCAAGAGCGCGCCGCTCGACGACGCCGTCGGCTGGAGCAGGATGCCGACGGTGGACATGGTGAAGGTGCCGCTGCTGATCAATTGGTCGCAATCGTCTCCGCAGCTGCGTTCGCTGATCCGGAACGATCCATCCTCGTCGAGGCGCAGCGTCTCGACCGTCCCCTGGGAATGGCGCCGCCAGACGCCGGCGAGATTTTCTACGCTCGGCGTGACGAAAAGATTTCCTGCGCTGGTCGTGCCCGCTTCTCCGCCGCTGCCCATGCTGGCGAAGCAGGCATTG
>DASXOU010000651.1:0-5945 GCA_036494045.1 Polyangia bacterium
GTCTCCGTCGGCGACGCAGTTCATCTGGATCTTCGCGCAATACGCGGCGCACGTCGGCGCCGCGCCGCCCGTCGACAGATCGTGAACGATCGACATGTCGGACGCGCCGCTCGTGCTGTCGTCGCCGCAGCCGGCGCCGGCGAGCATGCCGCCGACGAGCGCGACGCCCAGAGCGATCGAAGAAATGCGCATGAAGAGCCCCCTCGGAGTTTGGCAGTCGAAGCTTCTCATCTTAGAGTGGAACGGCAATGAGGGCCATTCTCTTGATCGCGTGCGTTGCCGCTGCCGGCTGCGGCGGCGACGACACCACGAGCGGCGCCGGCGACATGGCAACAGCCGGCAGCGCCGACATGAGCTGCGCGCCGCTGACCGATCCGATCACCACGCCCGACGGCGGCGCCGGCGGCGACACCTGGGCCAATTACGCGCAGGGCTTCTTCGCGACCTACTGCACGCGCTGCCACTCGTCGACGCTGACGGGCGACGCGCGCAACGGCGCGCCCGACGGCTACAACTGGGACGACGAATCGTCGGTGAACGCGCACATCGCCGACATCCGCGACGCCGTCGGCGTCAGCGACTTCATGCCGTTCACTCCGCCCGATCCGTCGTGCTCGGAGCGCCGCCGCATCGTGCGCTGGATCGACGCCGGCGGCCCGCCCTAGCGGCTCCTGGCAGCCTCGGCTCAGGTGCTTATGACCTGGGCACGATGCTCGACGAGCTGCGCGCCGATCTCGACCGCTACACCGGCCTGGTTCAGGAGCCGATGGGACGACTGCGACTTCTGCGCGCCGTCCTCGAGACCCAAGGCGTGTGGGCCGTGACCACCTATCGCTTCGGCCGCTGGGCCAACGAAGAGGCGCCGCGCGCGCTGCAGCCCGCCGCCAAGGCGGCCTATTTCGCGCTCTTCAAGCTCATCGAGATCACCACCGGCGTCTCGCTGCCGTCGCACGCGCGCATCGGCCCGGGGTTCTACATCGGCCACTTCGGCAACATCATCGTGCATCCCGACACGGTGATGGGCGAGCGCTGCAGCATCTCGCAAGGCGTGACCATCGGCGTGCTCGGCGGCGGACGCCCCGGCGTGCCGCGCCTCGGCAACGACGTCTACGTCGGCGCCGGCGCGAAGATCCTCGGACCGGTCACCATCGGCGACGGCGCGATTATCGGCGCCAACGCCGTCGTCCTCGACGACGTTCCGCCCGGCGCCACCGCCGTCGGCGTCCCCGCGCGCATCGTCGAAAAGAGCGCTCCGCGGCTGAAGGCCGAAGGCTACCGATAACGCTTTTGCAGCTTGGCGAGCGCCGCCGCGCCGGGCGTGAGCTGCTCGTACGGAATCGTTGTCAGCGGCCCCGGCACCGTCTTGTTGACGTCGTGCAGATCGCGCGAGTCCTCCTGCATGTACAGAAGGCCGGTCACCACCTGCCCCTTGTTCTGATGCTCGCGCAGATACCCATACGCGCGATCGCGATCGGTCGGATCATATTTCTCGTCGATGCGCTTGAAGGTCACGACGCTGCCGTCGTGCATGCGCACCTCGCGCACCGAGCTGTCGCCCGCCGGCATCTTGATTTCCTTGCGCAGCGGCACGAAGTCGACCTCGTCGGCCTCGTGCATGTGCTCGCGCGTGTAGGCGTAGCTCTTGGTCGAGCCGAGGTGATCGTTGAAGGTCACGCACGGCGAGATCACGTCGACGAAGGCGAACCCTTTGTGCTTGAGCCCCGCCTTCAAGATCGGCACCAGCTGCTCCTTGTCGCCGGAGAAGCTGCGCGCCACGAAGGTCGCGCCCAGCGTCAGCGCCATCAAGCAGCCGTCGATCGCCTCGAACGGATTGGCCTCGCCCTTCTTCGCCAGCGTACCCCTGTCCGCCGACGCCGAGAATTGCCCCTTGGTCAATCCATAGACGCCGTTATTCTCGAGCACATAAAGCATATTCACGTTGCGGCGAATCAAATGGCAAAGCTGCCCGATACCAATCGACAACGAATCGCCGTCGCCCGATATCCCGATATACGTCAAATCGCCGTTGGCCGCGTTCGCGCCGGTCGCGATCGACGGCATGCGCCCGTGCACGCTGTTGAAGCCGTGCGCCTGCTTGATGAAGTAGGTCGGCGTCTTCGACGAGCAGCCGATGCCCGAAAGCTTGGCCACGCGATGGGGCTCGATATCCAATTCCCAGAAGGTCTGGATGATCGCCGCCGTCACCGAGTCGTGGCCGCAGCCGGCGCACAGCGTCGACATCGAGCCTTCATAGTCGCGCCGCGTGAGCCCGAGCGCGTTCTTCTGCATACTCGGGTGATGAACTTTCGGTTTCGCGATATACGTCATGGTTATTTCGATCCCGCTTCGGCGACGGCGCGTTTCTGCGACGGCTGAAGGTAGGCGGTGACGCCGTTGGCGATGAACCCGGCCGACATGGGAAAGCCGCCGTAATAACGAACCGACAACAGCTTCTCCGGCGACAGCTCGAGCTCGATCTGCAGCATCGTCATCATCTGCGCGTCGCGATTCGACTCGACCACGAACACGCGCTCGTGCGCGTCGATGAAGTCGCGCACCTTCTGCGAGAAGGGAAATCCGCGCACGCGGCAATAATCGACGTCGACGCCGCGCCGCGTGAGCTCGTCGAGCGCCTCGCGCGCCGCGCCGTCGTTGGATCCGACGGTGATGAGCCCCAGCTTCTGCCCGACGCCGCCCTTATTAATGATGATCGGCGCCGGCACCTTCTCCGCGGCGCGCTCGATCTTGCGCGCCACGCGGTCGACGACTTCCATATATTCGGCCGAATCCTCGGTATATCCGCCGAGCTTGTTATGCCCCGAGCCGCGCGTGAAAAATGCGCCCTTGGGATGCGTGCCCGGCAGCGTGCGATAGGGAATCCCGTCGCCGTCGCTGTCGAGGTAACGATAGTAATTCTGGATTTTATCCAGCGCCGCGGCGTCGAGCACCTTGCCGCGATCGGGACGATACGCGTCGTCCCAGGTCAGCTCCTTGCACATCCAATCGTTCATTCCGATATCGAGATCGCTGAGCACGAACACCGGCGTCTGGAAACGATCGGCAAGATCGAACGCCTCGACCGCCATCGTGAAGCATTCTTCCGGATTCGCCGGATACAAGCAGATGTGCTTGGTATCGCCGTGCGACGCATACGCGCACAGCATGAGGTCGCCCTGCTGCGTGCGCGTCGGCATGCCCGTCGACGGGCCGGTGCGCTGCACGTCGAACACGACCGCGGGAATCTCCGCGTAATAGGCGAGCCCGATGAACTCCGACATCAGCGAAATACCCGGCCCGCTCGTCGGCGTGAACGAGCGCGCGCCCGCCCACGAAGCGCCGATGACCATGCCGATCGCCGACAGCTCGTCCTCCGCCTGCAACACGGCGTAGCGGCGCGTGCCGTCGGGATTCTCGCGGAAGCCCTTGCAGAAGCCGGCGAAGGCCTCCATCAGCGACGTGGCCGGCGTGATCGGATACCAGGCGCCGACGGTGGCCCCGGCATAGAGCGCGCCGAGCGCCGCCGCGGTGTTGCCGTTGATGAGGATATGCCCCGCCGTCTTATCGAGCTTGGACATCTTGATCGGCAGCGGACACGCGAAATGTTTCTTCGCGTAATCGAAGCCGAGCGCGAGCGCCTTCTCGTTCGACGCCAGCAGCGCCGGCTTCTTGCCGTAGGTCTCCTTGATCAGCTCGGCGATGATCTCGGTATCCATGTCGAGCAGCGCCGCCAGCGCGCCCGCATACGCGATGTTCTTGAGCAGGATGCGCTCACGCCCGCCGGAGAACGCGCCGTTCACCATCTCCGCCAGCGGAACGCCGAGGAGCGTGATGTCGCTGCGCTTGAGCTCGGCGGCGAGCGGCCACGTGGAGTCGTACATGAGCCAACCGCCCGAGCGCACCTCCGCGACGTCCTTCTTGTAGGTCGCCGGATTGAGCGCGACCATCAAGTCGAAGTCGGGGCAGCGCGCGGTATGCGCATCCTTATTGACGCGGATTTCGTACCACGTCGGCAGGCCCTGAATATTCGACGGGAACACATTCTTTCCCGCCACGGGAATTCCCATGCGGAAAATCGCCGTCATGATGAGGCCGTTCGCCGACGCCGATCCCGAGCCGTTCGGCGTCGCGATCTTGAAGGCGAAGTCGTTCACACGTTCTGGAAAAGGGATCACGTTGCTACCTATTTGCTGCACGACTGTTTCTCACCGGCGTGGGGATGAAAGAGCTCGAACTTGACCATGTCCCAGGCGTGCGTCGGGCAGCGCTCGGCGCACAACCCGCAATGCAAGCACACGTCCTCGTCCTTCACCATCACCCTACCCGTCTGCTTCAGCCCGCCCGAGACCAACAATGACTGCTTGGAATTCACCGCCGGCGCCGTCAGGTGCGTGCGCAGCGCCGGCTCTTCTTCGTTCTTCACGATCGTGAGGCAGTCCATCGGGCAGACGTCGATGCACGCGTCGCACTCGATGCACGCTTTCTCCACGAAGCCGGTCTGCACGTCGCAGTTGAGGCAGCGCTCGACCTCGGCCATGGTCTGCTCGACGGAGAAGCCGAGCTCGACCTCGGTCTTCAGCGACAACAGCCGCTTTCCGAGATCGACGTGCTCCATCTTGGCGCGCGCCGCGCCCGAGTAATCGTTCGAATACGACCACTCGTGCAGCCCCATCTTCGTCGACGACAGGTTCTGCCCCTGCGGCGGACGATCCGTGACCGCCACGCCCTGGCAGTGATTGTGGATCGAGATCGCCGCCTGGTGCCCGTGCTCGACGGCCCAGATGATGTTCTCGGGCCCCCACGCCGCGTCGCCGCCGAAGAAGACGCCGGCGCGCGTCGACATGAAGGTCTGCTTGTCGACGATCGGCATCTCGTCCTTGAACTCGATGCCGACGTCGCGCTCGATCCAGGGAAACGCGTTCTCCTGTCCGATGGCGAGGATCACGTCGTCGGCGGGCAGGATGACGTTGTCGAGCTTCTCCTGCTTGAGCTTGCCGTTCACCTCGATCGAACGGAAGCGCTCGAACTCCATGCCGACGAGCTTGCCGCCTTCGTAGACGAAGCGCACCGGCGAGTGGTCTTCGAGGATCTCGACCTTCTCTTCCTCGGCGTCCTCCAATTCCCACGGCGACGCCTTGAAGTACTTGCGCGGCTTTCTGCCGATGACGCGCACCGCGGTCGCGCCCAGGCGCTTGGCCGAGCGGCAGCAGTCCATCGCCGTGTTGCCGACGCCGATGATGAGCACGTCCTTACCGACGGCGGTGGTGTGGCCGAAGTGGATCGACTCGAGCCAATCGATGCCGATGTGCACGTGATCGGGCGAGTCGTAACGGCCGGGGATGTCGAGGTTCTTGCCGCGCGGCGCGCCCGAGCCGATGAACACGGCGTCGAAGCCGCCGTCGTCGACGAGCCGCTTGAGGCTCTCGACCGGCGTCGAATATTTGATCTCGATGCCGCCCATTTCGAGGATGTAGCTGCACTCCTCGTCGAGCACCTTGGCCGGCAGGCGGAACGACGGAATGTTCGTCCGCATCAGGCCGCCGGGGCGATCGAGCTTCTCGAAGATCGTCACCGCATAGCCGAGCGGCGCCAGATCGTTCGCCACCGTCAGCGACGCCGGGCCGGCGCCGACGAGCGCGACGCGCTTGCCGTTCTTTTGCGTCGGCGCCTTGGGCAACATGCCGGTGACGTCGTCGCGATAATCGGCGGCGACGCGCTTGAGGCGGCAGATCGCGACCGGTTTGCCGTCGACGCGGCCGCGGCGGCACGCCGGCTCGCACGGCCGATCGCAGGTGCGCCCGAGGATCCCCGGAAACACGTTCGACGCGCGGTTCAAGAGATACGACTCGGTGAAGCGACCTTGCGCGATCAGCCGAATGTACTCAGGGATGTTGGTGTGCGCCGGACAAGCCCACTGGCAGTCGACAACCTTGTGGTAGTAGCGCGGA
>DASXOU010000652.1:0-8905 GCA_036494045.1 Polyangia bacterium
TCGCGGCGCGAGCTGCTCACGTTCTGGCGGCGGCCGCTCGAGACGGCGGTCAAGACCATCAAGCCGCCGCCGCCGCTCGAGATGCCGCCGGTGCGCCCGCCGCCGCTGCGTCCGCCCGGCATCCTGCACGAGCTGCTTCTCGTGCACCATTGCACCCACTGCGGCAAGTGCGTCGACGAATGTCCCGCCGACGCCATCTTCCCGCTCGGCGCCGATTGGGGCGCCGCCGCCGGCACGCCCGCGATCGACGCGCGCAAGCAGCCGTGCGTCCTGTGCACCGGCCTGCGCTGCACCCACGTCTGCCCGTCGGGCGCGATCTTGCCGGTCTACGTCGACAACGACGTTTTCATGGGCAAGGCCAAGCTCGACGTCGACACCTGCCTGACGCATCACGGGCAGGCGTGCACCGTCTGCGTCGAGCATTGCCCGCGTCCCGGCGCGCTCGTCCTCGACGGGCCGCACGGCGAATTGCGCGTCGACGAGCAGCACTGCGTCGGCTGCGGCCTGTGCGAGCACTTCTGCCCGACGGAGCCGTCGTCGATCCGCGTGCAGCCGAGGGCGTAGCCGTGCTCACCGTCGTCGACGCGCTCTCGGCCCCGTATCCGTGCGGCTGCGACTGCTTCCACACGCTCACCGTCGAGGAGCGCGCCGCCGGCATCGAAGCCATCTTCCGCTTCGACGACGCGCTGCACGGCTGGGGCTACACGCCGATCTACGAGCTCGCCGCCGACAAGCTCTATCGCAAGGCGCAAGCCGAGGCCGATCCGAATTATCGCTGCATCACCATGCGCGACGACGCCTGCACCTCGCGGCGCATGGTCGGCTACGTCGCGCACGAGCTCATCCACGCGCTCGAGGGCGACACTTCGAAGGCGAACTACGGCATCCCGTGGGGCGCGCCCTACAATGTGCCCATCGATCTCCCCGAGGGCGAAGAGGCCGCGTTCCTGCACCCGCACAACGTCGGCGAGGCGCGCGCGTTCGTTGGCCTCAGGCCCGTTGCCATCGCGCTCTTCGGCATCGACTGGGGCGTCTACACCGCGCGCGACGTCGGCACCTATGGATTTCCCGGCGGCAACGCCATCGTCCCCGCGCCGCGCGGCTTCCGCCAGGTGCTGCACTGGGATCGCGTGCACCACCGGCGCGAATATTACGCGCGCGCCCGCGCCCTCGAAGAGGCCGAGCGTGGCTACTTCACCGACGAGAAATTGCGCGAGTACAAGGAGCGCTTCGCCGCCGCCGAAGCGGCCGGGCGCAAGCGCCGCAAGACGCCGCGCCAGTCGGCCGACAAGCTCGCGCGCCTGACCCCGCGACTTCCCGGGCGCAACGACATCTGCATCTGCGGCTCGGGCGAGAAGTTCAAGAAGTGCTGCGCCGCGCGCTACGGCGCGTAGACGTTACGAGGCGGGTGTCCCGTTCGTCGACGGGCGCACCGTCGCCAGGAACTGCTCGGTGCCCTTCTTCAGGTACCCATCGGTAACCTTGGCCGCCCCGTCGCCGTCGTGCGCCGCGATCGCCTTGATGAGATCGCGATGATGCTTGCGCACCGCCAGCGGCGGCGGGTTGAACTGCGCGAAGAACGGCGCGTACGACATCACCGCCGAGCGGATGGTGTTGATGAGCAGCTGCATCACGCGATTCCGCCCGATGTGCGTCATCGCCACGTAGAACTCGAAGTCGAGCTTGAGGAGCTCGTTCATGTCGAGCTGCGGATCGGACGCCTGCTCCGCCATGCTCTCGAGCTTCTTCACGTCCTCGGCCGACGCGCGCTCGGCGGCCAGCCGCGCCGATTCGCGCCCGAACCAGCGGCGGAACTCGAGCACGTCGGTGAGCACGTCGAGGTTGGGCATGCCGTCGCCCGGGATGAGATGCGACACCAGCTCGACGCCCGCGGTCTGCATGAAGTCGAGCACGCGGGTGCCGTCGCCCTGGCGGGTCTTGACGAGCCCCATGTGCTCTAGCGACTTGATCGCTTCGCGCAACGACGCGCGGTTGACCCCGAGCTCCTCGGCCAGCTTGCGCTCCGGCGGCAGCTTATCGCCGACCGCGTACTCGCCGCGCAGGATGAGCCCGCGCAGCTGTTGGACAATCTCCTCCGCAACCCTCGGTTTTCCCACAGGTCTGAACATCGGACCGAGATGCTACACAAAGACCGCGGGGTTGGGAACTTGAAACCTGCGACGAGCGTCCATTATAATGGATGGCGACGATGAGGCGATTCGTCTCGATCGCGTTGGCGCTCGTGCCAATGCTGCAGGTTGCGGCCGGTTGTAGCGGCCGTGACGGCGTGCGCGACGCGGGCGACGCCGTGCGCGGCCTGGTCCGCGTCGACCTGTCGTACACGCGCGCGTCGGGCAACACGACCGCCGATCCACGCTTCGACGCCCAGGCGCGCTTCATCCGCTATCGCTCGTTCGATGCCACCAGCGTGCCGACCATCCTCGGCTTCGCTGACTTCGACGGCGTGCCGCTCGACGGCTGCAAGGTCTCGGACGGCACCGCCGAGCTCGATCTCGCGCTCGCCGCGGACAACGTCGCGCCCACTGCCGAAGTGGCGTTGCTCGACGCCGGCAACCTCGACGTGCGCGGGCCGATCGATCGCACCAGCATCACGCCGCGCCATTATCCCGAGCTGGTCCCGTTCGTCAGCGGCGTCATCTACGGCGGCGACGAGCTGTCGCCGATCGCGCTCGGCCTCGGCCAGCCCTACGCCGTCTCCGGCGACGGCGGCAACGAGGTCGGCCCCTTCAACGCCACGGTGGTCGCGCCGCACAGCTTCCCGTCGCTGACGGTGGATCCGCTGCATCGCGGCTCCGATCTCGACGTGCGCTGGTCGACCGATCCGACGGCCACCGTCGAGCCGCTGATGCTCGAAGCGCGCTGGACCTCGCGCGCCGGCACGCGCATGGTGCGCTGCCGCGTGCGCGACGACGGCTCCTTCAGCATTCCGCACGACGCCTTCGCCGATCTGCCGCCGACGGTGGCGCTGTCGACCGCGACGGTGACCGCGACGCGTGTTGCACGCGAGCCCTTCTTCGCCCCCGGCGCCGGCCGTGGCGAGCTGACCCTGGCGCTCAAGGACGTGGCCGCGCTTCAGGTCACTCCGTGACGACGAACGCGGCGCGGGGAAATCTTCGACAGCATGCGCGTTCGCCGCTCGAGCTTCCCATCACCGTCAGCGACGCGGCCAACAAAGTCGAAGGGCACATCGAGTTCAACACCGGTGATCTGTCGGTCGGCGGCGCCTTCATCCGATCCGACCTCTTGTTCGAAGTGGGCGAGGAGCTGCAGCTCGATTTTGCCACCCCCGATGGGCGGCAGATTCGCGCTCGCGGCAAGGTGGTGCGCGTAGCGCGCGATTCGGGCGACGACGTCATCCCCGGCATGGGGATCCAGTTCGTCGCGCTCTCGGACGCCGACCGCGATGCGATCCGCGCGCTGTGCACGCGAGGGAGCCATGGCTGAGACGATCGACGAGGTCTCGTACAACTACGAAGACGAAGGCAAGCTCGTCCGCAAGGAAATGAAGAAGGAGGTCCTGACCAAGGGCGCGTGGGCCACGGTCATGTTCCTCTATCAGGAGCTCGATCGAAAGACCGAGCAGTGGGGGCCGCCCAAGGTCTCGATCGTGCGCTTCAAGAAATCGGGCGGCGTCTACCGCAAGCAGTCGAGCTTCAACATCTCGTCGGAGAAGCAGGCGCGACAGATCGTCGAAGTGATCGAAAAGTGGTACGCCGAGGTCGGCCCGCAAGCCGGCGCCGCCGCTGCCGCCACCGAGGGCGATCACGCCGATTCGCCCGAATCCGGCGAAGAAGGCTGATCGCCGGGCGTCGCGCTACTTGTGCGGCTTGCGGAAGCGATCGAAGAATCCGCCGCCGCCCTTTTCCTTCTCTTTGCGCATGTTGATGAGGCGCATCTCGCGCTCGGCATCGAGCAGGCGCGCGTTGAGCTCGTGCGCCTTGCGGAACATGCCGTAGGCGCGATCGATGTCCTTCTCTTCCTTCAGGCACACGCCGAGGTAGTAGTAGGCCTGCGCGCAGCGCGGTGACAGCTTGACCGCCTGGTTCAGAAGCCCCTTGGCGTCCATGTAATTGGTTTGCCCCGCGCAAACGCGCGCCCACGTCAGATACGCCAAGTGCTCGCCGTTTTGCGGATCGAGGTTCACCGACTGCTCGAACTCGTTGATGGCGCCGAGGAAGTCGTTCTTCTTGAGCAGCACCTCGCCGCGACGGAGCGCCATGTCCGCCTCGAGCATCTTCATCGCCTTGGCGTGCGCGGCCGCGTCGTCTTCCTTGGGCTTGCCGATCGTCGACTTGTACTCGTTGCGGCGCGCGTCGTCGAAGAGCGTGCCGTACGCCTCCGAAACGCGGCGGAAGATCTTCTCGACGTCGCCACGCAGCGACTCGAGCCCCATCGACACCAGACGATCGGGATGGTAGCGCTTGGCCGCCACGAAGTAGGCCTGCTTGACCTCGTCCTTGGTCGCCGTCGTCGGCAGCTCGAGCACCTCGAACAAGTTCTGCGTCTCGACCACCGACGCCTTGGCGAGGAGCTGTTTGCGCACGCTGTCGACGTCGGGCGCCGCCTGATCGAGCCCGGTCACGCCCGGCGGCGTCGGCACGCGCACGCGCTGCGACGACGAGTGCGGCGGCGACGGGAACTTGTACGCGCCCGACGGCATCTTGTAGGCGCCCGACGAATCGGTCGGCCCCGGCAGCGGCCCCATCTGCGACAGCGACTTCTGCGGCAGCGGCGTCACCTGCGACGGCATCTTGTGTGCGCCCGAGATCTCGCGCAGCGTCTCGACCGACGCGGCCGTCGCGCCCGGCGGCAGCGGCGTGTCGGTGCGCTTGCGCAGCCGCGGCACTTCCCCCGCCGACTTGATGTCGAGCGCCTCGGAGATGTAGAGCGCGTAGACCAGCGCGTGCACCGGCTGCGGCGGCAGCCCCGCAGCCTCGACCACATCGCCGATCGTCCAGTAGCCCTTGCGCAGAAGCTCGGCCACGCGCCCGTCGTCGGGCCCGACGCCGTAGCGCGCGATGCCCTCGTTGTCGAGCGTGCACTTGATGGCCTTGCCGTCGAGCAGGAAGAGCGCGCCGCGCAAGCGATCGGCGTTCCACGCGCTGCGCACGCCGTGATAGATCGCGCGCGCCGGATGAATTCGCAGCGACTCGTGCTTCTGCAGCCCCTGCTCGTGCTCACCGGCGACGAACTCGTACGTCCCGTCGTTCAGGAAGAACAGCCGATGCAGCTTGCGCCGCACTTGCGCCTTGAGCGCCAGCCGCATCTGGTCTTCGGTGACCATCCGCTTTTGCAAGAGCATGTCGCCGTAGCGCTGTCCCGGCGGCGGCGGCTCGGCGAGCGTCTTTTTGTAGGTCGCCTCGTCGAGGATTCCCATCTCGAACAACACCTTGCCGAGCAGCTCCGCCGAGCCCGGCAGGTTCACCGCGACCGGATAGCCGCCGCGCAGGAAGACATCGTGCCGCCCCGCCCGATTCTGGATATGGAGGACCCCAGTCGCCTTTTGCGCGAACAGCTGATGCAGGAGCGTGGGAAGTGGGTCGTCCGCCAGGTTGCCGTTCACAGTCGTCTCCGAGAAGCCACGTACCACAAAGCCGCCGCCACGACAGCAGCTACTGCGATGCCCGTCGCGACCGGGTCGGCTTCGATTCCCGTCATCTGTGAGGGTACGATTCTGGCGCCGGAGTCGGCGGTGGTCAACGCGGAAGATGTGAACTTCTAGCGCGCGGATTGGCGAGGTTGCGAGTTGTAGCTAATTGCTCAGCTTCGTTCGTCAATCACTGCGCGTCGCCGATGCGGTCGCCCTCGAAGGTCGACGGCACCGCGACGGTGCTGCCGGCGACGGTGAAGCTCCAGCTCCACTTGCCCTGCGAGATGCGGTCCGACTGGTTGTCGACGGTCGGCTTCGACTGCGAGACGTCGAGCAGCCACGCCGTTCCGTTCGAGACCTGCACGTCGTTGAACACGACCGAGTCGATCTGCGTCGTGACCTCGCTGGCGATGGCGTCGAGCGCCGAGGTGCACAGCGTCTGCACCAGCGCCGGCGACAGGTAGCCGTCGAGGTCGTCCGAGATCGTCTGCGCGGCCGAGGCGCAGTCGACGAGGTTCTCGAGCGCGCCCTTGAGATCGGTCGCGCCGCCGAACTGGCTGAACACCAGCGGTGCCGCCGCCTGCAAGAGCAGCTGACCGAACGGCAGCGTCATCTTGCCCCCGCCGAGGGTGAGATCGGCGTCGGCGACCGGCGCGTTGGCGTGCGCCTTGACGGTGCCCGGCATCGACGTGAACGCGGCCATCTTCTCGCCGGCGTCGAACGCGACGACGCTGGTGTTGCCGAGCAGCGTGAAGCCGATGTCGGTCACCTGCTGATCGATCTTGGCGGTGCCGTCGGCCGCCGGCGTATGCACGGTCAGCGTGTTGTGGATGTCGATCGTCTTGGCCAGCTCGGTGATGCCCGAGACGATGCCCGCGATCTGGTCGATGACCGGGACGTTGGCGTAGACCTCGTTGGTGATCAGCGTGTCGAGTGCGCCCGACAAGATGTCTTTGAGAAACTGCGGCATGTTCTTGACCGCGTCGGACACCGTCGGGATGTCGGAGATGGCGATGATGTCGAGGATCGCCTGGCCCGGGTGATCGTGCAGCTCGCCGAGCGCGGTCAGCGCCGGGCCGAGCACGCCGGGGAGCACGCCGTTCTGCGTGAGATCAATCGGCGCGATGTCGGCGTAGATGCCCGAGTACTTCGCCTGCGCCGCGGCCGGCGGCGGATTGTCGATCGGTCCCACGGGGCCCGGCGTGCCGGGGCTGCCGGGGCCCGCGGGCGGCGAGTTGCGCTCTTGCGGTGACGAGCTGCAGCCGCCGGCGACGAGCGAGAGGATGGTCATGGACGCGATCGTGATATTCCGGATCATTGTCGGCTCCTCGGTTTGCCCGCGCCGCAGTGCAGCGCGAGTGCCAGCGGTCCGACCAAATGGTTTCGTGCGGTTAAGCGGCCGCATGTAGGATAACTGGGGACATCTGTGCCCAAGTAGCCGTATGTATGGAGGGGTCAGTTGTCCACAGGACGCGCGGCAGTTTCAGGCGCTGCGCGGTTGCCCACGATAGAATGCGCCTCGTGCCGGGCATCGGCCTCATCACCAACCCGCGCTCGCTCGTGAACCAGCGCGATCCGGGGCGTGCTCGCCGGCTCTCGTATCTCGTCGGCAGCCACGGCAACGCCGAGGCCACGCAATCGATCGACGACCTCTATCGCGTGTGCGAGGAGTTCAAGAAGGAGCGCATCGACGTCCTCGGCATCTCCGGCGGCGACGGCACGATGCACCACACGCTGACGGCGATGATTCGCACCTACGGCAGCGACGAGCCGCTGCCGCCGATCGCGATCCTGCGCGGCGGCACCATGAACACGATCGCGCGCTCGTTCGGCATCTTCGGCGAGACGCCGCAGCTGACCTTCGAGCTCGTCGATCGCCACCGGCGCGGCCTGCTCGACACGTTCCCTTGGTTCGAGCGCGAGATCCTGCAGATCGGCGATGCCTACGGCTTCATCTTCGGCAATGGCATCATCTACAACTTCCTGCACGAGTATTACGCGACCGGCGCGCCTTCGCCGTCGACGGCGGCGCAGCTGATCTTGAAAGCGGCGGGCTCGACCATGATCCGCGGCTCGCTCGCCAAGCGCATCTACAAGCGGTTCCACGCGCGCGTAGTCGCCGACGGAGACCGCTGGGCGTGCGAGGACTTCATCACCGTGGCCGCGGCGGTCGTCGAGCAGATCGGGCTCGGCTTCAAGCCGTTCTATCGCGTGCACGAGCGGCCGGCGGCGTTCGCGCTCCTCGGCATCCACACCGACGCTGTCGGCTTCGTCGCCGAGCTGCCGAGCATCCTGGCGGGAAAGCCGATGCGGCGCGACAAGGTGATCGATCAGGCGGCGCGCCACGTCGTCTTCGAGGCGGACGAGCCGCTCGAGTACATCATCGACGGCGACACCTATGTGCAGGAGCCGAGCGGAAGCGGCGGCGGGGGCGGCCCGCTGACCCTCCAGGTGGGGCCAAAGCTTCGGTTTCTACGGTGCAATGTGGTATGATTACTGGCGGCCGGATGAGTGTCCTGTGAGCAGCTCTTATCCCATGCGCAACATGCGCGTCCGATTCAGCGGCGAGACCAACATCGGGCTCAAGCGCGCGCACAACGAGGACAGCTTCTTCTTGCCCGACGAGGCCAAGCTCGCCATCGTCGCCGACGGAATGGGCGGCCACGCGTCGGGCGAAGTGGCGTCGAAGATGGCGGTCGATACGGTGGCCGAGCACTTCCGCAACACCGCCGAGGACGCGGAGCTGACCTGGCCCTACAAGCTCGACGGGCCGGACAAGTACGACGCCAATCGGCTGACGACCGGCATCAAGCTGGCCAACCTGCGCATCTACGACAAGGCGCAGCGCGACGAGAACTGCCACGGCATGGGCACGACCATCGTGGCGACGCTGTTTCTCGACGACAAGGTGCTCATCGGGCACGTGGGCGACTCGCGCGTCTATCGCTTGCGCGACGGGCAGCTCATGCAGCTCACCGAAGATCACTCGCTGCTCAACGACTACATCCGCATGAAGCGGCTGGCGGCCGACGACGTCGGCAAGTTCCCGCACAAGAACGTCATCGTGCGCGCGCTCGGCATGAAGGAGTCGGTGCAGGTCGATCTGTTGAGCGATCAGACGCGCGTCAACGACACGTACCTCATGTGCAGCGACGGGCTGTCGGGCATGGTCGACGATCCGGGGCTTGCGTACATTTTACAAGAAGAGCAGGACCTCGATACCGCGTGCGAGCGGCTGATCCATGCCGCCAATCGCAACGGCGGGCAGGACAACATCACCTGCGTGCTGGCTCG
>DASXOU010000653.1:0-2134 GCA_036494045.1 Polyangia bacterium
CGTCGACCGCGTGGTGCGCGAGTATCTAATCGTCGCCGAGTTGGTGTTCGCCATCGCCGAGGAGCACGGCGTGGTGCCGACGTCGCGCGAGACGACGGCGCTGCTTCACGCGATCGGCGACGGCGCGGCCATCGCCGCTGCCGAGCACGTGCGGCGCCGCGAAGCGGATCTCATGCAGCGCGAAGCCGAGCACGCCGGCTTTCTCGCGCACGAAGTTCGCAACTCGGTGGCGTCGGCGCGCTTCGCGTTCGATCTGTTGCGGCGGCGCGAGTTCCTGGATCCCGAGTCGCTCGTCGCCATCGTCGACGGCGCGCTGAACCAGGCGCGCGCGCGCATCGACGACGTGCTCGCCGGCGCGCGCGTGCGCGGCGGCGTGGTCTCGCCGGTGCGCGTCTTTCCGCGCCTGTTGCTCGAGGAGATCGCGGCGGCGCTGCATCCGCAAGCCGACGCCAAGCAGCTGGTGATCGCCGTCGAGGCGGCGGCAGATCTGACCGGCCACGCCGACGCGCGCCTGTTGCGCTCGGCGCTGGAGAACCTGGCGAGCAACGCGGTGAAGTTCTCGCGTGCCGGCGGCACGGTGGAGCTGACGGCGCTGGCGCGCGGACAACACCTCGTCTTCGAGGTCGGCGATAGCTGCGGCGGCATCGACGAGAACGTCATCGATCGGATGTTTCGGCCGTTCGTGCAGGGCGCCGGCGAGCGCAGCGGCTTCGGGCTCGGGCTGGCGCTGGCGCGCGAATGCGCCGAGGCGCAAGGCGGCGTGCTGCGCGTGGCGAACCAGCCCGGCAGCGGCTGCGTGTTCACGCTCGCGATCCCGCTCGCGCGGTGACGCGCGCCACTTGGAGGGCGCTTTTCCGCGCGCGGGCGATCCGCTAGCATCGTGGGATGGCACCAGTGCTGGAGTTCTTCGGGGGGCAGCGCGAGCCTTTTGCGATCGATCGGCCCGAGGTCTACATCGGGCGTGGCGCGGCGTGCACGTTGCGGCTCGACGCCGACGCCGCCGCCGAGCGCCACGCGCGCGTGACCGTCGACGGCGCCGGCAACGTGTTCATCCAGGATCTCGACACGCACTCGGGCACGCTGCGCAACGGCGACTTCGTCTACGGCGTGCAGCAGCTCGCCGAGGGCGACAAGATCGAGATCGGCGGGCGGGCGCTGGTGTTCCGCGCCGCGGCGCCGGCGCGCAGCGTGGCGCCGGCGGCGAGCGCGCCGCGGGCGACGGCGCCGGTGCGCGCGGGCGCCGACGATCGCACGCGCATGCCGACCGAGGTGCCGCCCGAGGTGCGCGCGGCGCTGGCGGCGCGGCAGCAGCAAGCGCAGGCGGCGGCGAGCATGCCCAAGCCACCGCCGCCGGTGGAGGCGGCGCCGGCCGGCATCATCGTCGGTACGCCCGAGCCGGAGCCGGACAACTTTCGCACCGTGCAGATGGCGCCGCCGGATCTGGCGGCGCTCGGGATCGATCCGGCGTCGCTGCCGCCGATCCCCAAGCCCGCGCCGCAAGCGGCTGCGATCGCGGCGCCGACGCCCGCACCGAAGCCCGCGCCGGCGATGCCGTCGGCGGCGAAGCGCACGATGATGGGGATGCCGGCGCCGGTGTTGCCCAAGCCGCCGACGCCGAAGCCGCAGGAGGCGCCGCTGCGGGCGCCGACGCCGAGCCTCGGGCACATGGCGACGGCGGAGATGCAGGCGCCGAAGCTGCCGCCGCAGACGCCAATGGCGCAGACGCCGCCACCGCGCGCGCCGACGCCGCCGCCGCAAACCGCGCCGCAGTATCCGCGCGCGACGGCGCCGACGATGATGGGCGCGCCACGGCCGGTGATCTCGCCGACGGCGCCGACGCCGCCCGCGCCGCAAATGGCGCCGACGCCGCCGGCGCCGCCGATGAAGACGGCGCAGCTGGACGCGCCGCAAGCGCCGCCGCCGGGGCTGCCGCTCGTCGCTGCGCCCTACGTCGCGCCGTCCGCGCAAGCGCAGCCGCCGCTTCAGCCCGCGCCGCAGCCGACGCCGGTGGCGACGGGCCCGATGCCGCAGCCGCACGCGTATACGCCGCCGCCGAAGGGCTCGTTCGGCTCGTTGTCGCGCGCGCTCGCGTTCATGGGGCAGATCTTTTCGCTCGCCGGCCAGCACAAGGCGC
>DASXOU010000654.1:0-6748 GCA_036494045.1 Polyangia bacterium
GTCGAGCTGCACGCCGAGCTGCGCTGGCCCGCCGGCGCCTCGACGGTGACCGCGCGCTACACGCACGAGAAGCTGCCCGGCGAGATCTACCGCGTGAAGTTCGATCGCGTCGGCGGCGATCTCAAGCAGTACTGGGGTCAGCTCTACATCGAACCGTTCGCGCCGGGCAAGACCGCGGTGACCTACGAGCTCGTCGCCGAGCCCGACACGCTGGCGCCCAAGAGCGCGATCAACCGCGGCATCAAGCGCTCGACGGGAAACTTCGTGAACGCGCTCCGGCAGCGGATCAACGACCTGCATCGCCTCGGCTACCTGCATCCGGAGCCGATCGCGCCGCGGAAGTCGGACGCGCGCTCGCCGCTCGTCGGTGCACCGCCGGCGCCGCCGTCGGACGCGAGCTTCAAGGCGCGCCGCTAACCGGCGCGAGCGAGCGCGCGTGGCGTACGACTGCCTCGCCTGCGGCGCCTGCTGCTACGGGCCCGAGGAGTACGTGGCCGTCGCTGCGCCCGACGTGCGCGGCATGAGCGCGCGCACCTTCGGCCGCTTCGTCGTCAAGCGGCGCGACCGCATGTTCCTCAAGATGATCCACGGCCGCTGCGCCGCGCTGCACGCGCGCCAGGGACACTTCTCCTGCCGCATCTACGCCGAGCGCCCCGCGCCCTGCCGCGTCGTCGAGCCCGGCGGCCGCGAATGCCGCGACGCGCGCCGCCGCCGCGGCATCGCCGACGAGTGACTCACTCGCAGTAGCTCGGCGCGAGGAAGGTGAGGTCGACGGCGTTGGGGCACACGGGCGCGACGAAGCTGCCCTGGATTTCGCCGTCGAGCGCGCCGGCCTCGAAGGTGACGTCGAAGTTGCCGGTGACGACGGTGCTGTTGGCGTCGATCGGCTGGTCGACGACGAAGCCGCCATACGCGGCCTGGTCGTAGCCGGCGAACAAGCAGTCGTCGCCGCTGCGCGCGATCACGGCGTTGCGCGTGCCCATGACGCCGGCGTCGACCGGACCGCCGCCCATCCCGTTGCCGCTGCCGGCGCCGCTCGGAAAGCCGTAGCTGCCGGCGGGGAAGCCTTGCGGCGCGTCCGCCGTCGAGCCGACGCGCATGAACGAGGTGTCCTTGGTCGACGAGCCCGTTTGCAAGATGCTGCACAGATCGGCGCGGTCGGCGATGTAGACGTTGAATGAGGTCGGCGTGATGACGGCGAAGGCGCTGCGCACCGTCGGGACATAGTAGCCGTTCATCTGGCCGCTGATGTCCGCGCAGCCGCTGATGCCGCCGTCGTCGTCGCTGGGCGAGCACTGCACGCGCGGGCGCGACATGTCCATCAGCCGCGCCAAATCTTCGGGCCCGCTGCCGACGGCGAGGTCGTCGGCGCCCGCGTCGGCCGCGTCGCCGTGATCGCCGCAGGCTGCGCAAAGCGCGACGAACGCGACGAGGAACATGCGAGCGCCGATCATCGCGACACCAGCGTACACCATGCGTCCGCGAGTGACTCCACTCCCCGCATTGCGGTGTCGAAACCTCCGTGCCGCTACGGATTGCGCGTGTGCGCGGCGCGCGCCGTCGCGGCTTTGGTCGACGTCGCGCCTCGGCACGACATTCGCAACGGCGGTGCACGAACCTACGAGGAGGTCGCCGTGTCGCTGATCGCGTTCACTGGTCATCTCAGTACCCCGCGCACCTTCTCCTGCGCCGAGCTGCGCGCGCTGCCGGCGCAAGTGAGCGAGCGCTCGCTCCTGCTCGGCGGCCGCGCCATCGTCGGCGTGCGCATCGGCAGCCTGCTCGCGGCGCTCGGCCCCAAGCCGTGGGCGCGCTTCGCCGTCGTCCGCGCCGACGACGGATTCGTGGCGAGCCTGCCGATCGCGCTCGCCGACGATTGCGTGCTCGTCTACGCCGTCGGCGACGGACCCGTGCCCGTCGAGCTCGGCGGCCCGTTCCGCCTGTTCGCGCGCGGCGCCGGCCGCTGCAGCAACGTCAAGCACGTATGCGCGATCGAGCTCAGCGAGCGCGCCGTCGCCGTCGAGCACGCGTGCCGCAAGAAGGCGGCGATGTAGCGCGCGCTCGGGTTGCGCCGCGCACCGCTCGTGTGCTAATCCGTATTCTCTCGACACACGGTGCCGTCGCCAAGCTGGTAAGGCAACGGACTGCAAATCCGTCATTCCCCGGTTCAAATCCGGGCGGCACCTCCCGACAACGCAGCAGGCGAAAAAAAAAAGGGCCCGAGTGATCGGGCCCTTTTGCATTGCTGTCGATGATGCGGTTAGAGGCCGAGGCCGCCGAGCGGATCGTTGGTGTCCTTGATCGCCGGCTTCGACTTGGCCGGCTTCGACTCCGCCTTCGCCTCCGAGCGCGACGACGACGACGGACGCGGCTTCGACGACGCTGCCGCCGCCATCTTGGCGCGGATCTGCGCGCGCTCCGCGTCGTTCGACGCCTTGTCGAGCTGGCCCTGCAGATCGGCGAGCTGCCCTTGCAGCTTCTTCTCTTCGGCTTCGCGCTCCGCCTTGGCCTGCTTCTGCGCCTGCTCGAGCCGCTGCGCCGCTTCGGCCTGCGTGCGCGCCAGCTCCTGATTGTGGTTGTAGACGAGGTAGCCCATCGTCGCGCCCGCGAGCACGACGAGCCCGATGACGCCGACGACCACCTGCATCGTCGGAAACTTCCTGCCCTCGATGCGCGCGCGCGCCTCGGCTTCGATGCGCGCCTGCTCGAGCTTGGCGGCTGCTTCGATCTGCGCGCGCCGCTCGGACTCCTTCAGCCGCAGCTCGCCCTCGCGAACCACGCGCTCCTTGTCCTCGATGTCGCGGCGGATGCGCTCTTCTTCCGCGCGGCGCTTGGCCTCTTCGGCCTCCTTGGCGCGGCGGATCTCTTCTTCGCGAGCGCGGCGCTCGGCCTCGATGCGGGCGCGTTCGGCGTCTTCCTCACCCTTCACACGATCGGACTCGATGTTGCGCAGCTCGTTGAGGGAGAAGAGGACGGAGTTTTCACGACGCTCGGCCATTTCCGGGGCTCCTCACCTGATTTTGCAAGGTTTAGCATAGCGAGGGAACATCTTCAAGCACGCCAGGTTACAAACCACCTAATACGTTGATAAATATTAGGACCCGTTTCGAGTAGAATCCTTGGCTCGGCCGCATGGGTTTCGTCGACCTCCACTCCCACGTGCTTCCCGCGCTCGATGACGGCGTGAAATCGCTCGCCGAAGCGGTCGAGGTCGTGGCCATGCTCGGGCGGCTCGGCTTCGAGACCGTCTGCTGCACGCCGCACCAGAAGGTCGGGTCGTGGGTGCCGAGCGGCGAGTCGATCCGCGCCGCGCAAAAGAGCGTCATCGACGCGCTTGCGGGTGGCGCCGTCGCGGTCGAGCTGCGCCTCGGCGCCGAGAACTTCTGGGACGAGCTGTTCGTGCAGCGCTGCGTCGACGGCGCGGTGCCGGCCTACACCGGGGAACGGGCGTTCCTCGTCGAGGTCTCGCCGGTGAACCCGCCGGTCAAGCTCGAGGAACAGCTGTTCCGTTTGCGCACGCGCGGCCCCTTGCCGGTGCTGGCGCATCCGGAGCGCTATCACGGCCTGTGCCGCCAGCCCGAGCGGATCGAGGCCATCGGCCGCACCGCGGCGCTGCTCGTCGACGTGGCGGCGCTGGCCGGCGCCCACGGCCCGCGCGCGGCCGAAGCGGCCCGCTGGCTCATCAACGATGGGCTCGCGCACGCCGCCGCCTCCGACGTACACTCCGCGGACGACGCCCGCGCCGCCGGCGACGGCATTGCCTGGCTGCGAAAGCGCCATGGCGAGGCGGCGGTCCGGCGGTTGCTCGACGAAAATCCGCGGCGGATCTTGCAAGGCGAGCTGCCCGACTGAAAACCATGACAGTAGCCACAGGAGAAACGGAAATGGCGACGCTGCTCGAGAAGATCAAGACGCACGAAGCGAAGGTTGCCGTCATCGGCATCGGTTACGTCGGGTTGCCGCTGTGCGTGGAGATGGCCAAGGCCGGCTTTCGCACGACCGGTTACGACATGCACGAGTTCAAGGTGAAGCAGGTCAACGCCGGCAAGAGCTACATCGGCGACATCACGGACGCGGTGCTGGGGCCGCTGGTCTCGTCGGGCAAGCTCGACGCCACCACCGATCCGAAGGTGCTCGGCGAAGCCGACGTCGTCGTCATCTGCGTGCCGACACCGCTCAACAAGACCAAAGAGCCGGACAACGGCTTCATCATGATGGCGGCCGAGTCGTTGAAGCCACATCTGCACAAGGACATGCTCATCGTCCTCGAGTCGACGACGTTCCCCGGCTTCACGCGCGAGATCCTCCTGCCGAAGCTGCAGGAGTCGGGGCTCAAGGTCGGCGAGGACTTCTTCTTGTGCTTTTCGCCCGAGCGCGTCGATCCCGGCAACGAGAAGTATCAGACCAAGAACACGCCCAAGGTGGTCGGCGGCACCACGCCGCGCTGCCTGGAAGCGATCCAGGCGATGTACAGCCACGTCATCGACAACCTGGTGCCGGTGTCGTCGACGGACGCGGCCGAGATGTGCAAGCTCCTCGAGAACACCTTCCGCGCGGTCAACATCGGCCTCGTCAACGAAGTGGCGATCATGTGCCACAAGCTCGGCATGAACACGTGGGAGGTCATCGACGCCGCGGCGACCAAGCCCTTCGGGTTCATGAAGTTCTATCCGGGGCCGGGCCTCGGCGGTCACTGCATTCCGGTCGACCCGCTGTATCTGTCGTGGAAGCTGCGCACGCTCAAGTACGAGGCGCGCTTCATCACGCTCGCCGACGAGATCAACTCGCACATGCCGCACCTCGTGGTCGAGAAGACGCAGGACGCGCTCAACGACGCCAAGAAGTCGCTCAACGGATCGAAGCTGCTCATCCTCGGCATCGCGTACAAGAAGGACATCGACGACCTGCGCGAGTCGCCGGCGCTCGACGTCATCGAGCTGTTGCAGCAAAAGGGCGCCGGCGTCAGCTATCACGATCCGTATTGCCCGACGGTGAAGATCGGCGAGCACGAGATGAAGTCGGTGCCGTTCGACAAGCTCGACGGCTACGACGCGATCATCGTGGTCACCGATCACTCGAGCGTCGACTACAAGCAGGTCGCGGCCAAGGCCAAGGTCGTGGTCGATACGCGCAACGCCATGAAGAACGTCAAGCAGGACGCGCGCGCCAAGATCATCACGCTCTGATTTTTTGCGCGTACGCGCAAGGCTCGTAGCATGGGGCCATGCGGTATGCCGTCTGCCTGTCCCTACTCCTCAGCTTCGTCATCGTTGCCGCCAACGCGCACGCGCGCGCGCAGACCGAGCTGCAATATCCGCTCGTCGAGGCGTACTCGACGGCGCTCAGGTTCGTGCGCATCGATCGCGGGTGCAAGGTGGTGGACAAGGACGCCGACGCGGCGTTCGTGTCGTTCGAGTGCAGCGACGACGGGAAGGTCAAGCGCGGGTCGCTGGAGCTGTTCAAGGTGCCGGGTGGAGTGCGGATGCAGGTGACGCTCGGCGACGACACGCACGGGATGGAGCTGCGGTGGCTCGAGCTCTACGAGCGCAAGCTGAAGGACGAGCTCGGCGAGCCGCTGCCGGTGGCGCCGCCGAAGGTGGCGCCGTCGGCGAAAGACGGAGGCGCGTAGGATCGTCCCGCAGTGTCCGGCAGAACGACCACCGCTCACGTCCCACCGTCGTCGCCGCACACGCTCGCGCCGGTCGTCGGCCCGCCGGCGTACCCGTCGGCGTAGAAGCATGCTCCCGCGCGGACCGGGTTGCCGTCGCAGCCGCAGAGCTCGGTGAACGAGGCGCACGTCGGCGAGGGGAGCGACGCGCAGTGGCCAGTCGCGGCGCAGCCGTCGGCGATCTTGTAGGCGCAGACGCGCGCGCCGAACGCGCCGTTGGGCGCCGGCTCCGGCGTCGGCTCGCAGTCGCTGTCGCGGATGCAGGGCGCGCCATCGGGAACGCTGAGGTCGAGGTGCGGCCCGCCGCAGTGCAACGGCCCGCCATCGATGCCGGCGTCGTTGCCGCCGTTGCCGCCGTTGCCGCCGCCGTCGACGCCGGCGCCGCCGCAGGCGCCGAGCGCGATCGCGATCACGAAGAGAACCGAGCGTGCTTGGGTCATGCCTCGCCGTTCAGCAACGAGCGTGCCGCACACAACTCCGACGGAAATCGTCGACGGCGCGACGCGATCGCGACACGCATGTCGCGTCTGCGAACGCGTGGTACATTCCGCGCATGATCGTCGACCTGCGCTCCGATACCGTGACCCGCCCGTCGCCGGCGATGCGCGAGGCGATGGCCGCCGCCCCCGTCGGCGACGACGTCTACGGCGAAGATCCGTCGGTGAACGCGCTGCAGGAGTACGTCGCGGCGCTGCTCGGCAAGGAGGCGGCGCTCTACGTGCCGTCGGGGACCATGGCCAACCAGATCGCGCTGTCGGTGCACACGCGCCCGGGCGACGAGGTGCTCGTGTCGCAAGGCGCGCACTGCATGGTGTTCGAGTCGGGCGCCGGCGGCGCGCTCTCGGGCGTGCAGTTCGGCGTGATCGGCGACGCGCGCGGGCGCTTCGGCGCCGCCGAGGTCGCCGAGCGCGTCAGCCCCGACAATCATCACTTCGCGCCCACCACGCTGGTCGCCGTCGAGAACACGCACAACCGCGGCGGCGGCAGCATCTTTCCACAGCGCGAGATCCTCGAGATCGCCAAGGTCGCGCGCGCGAAAAACCTGGCGCTCCATCTCGACGGCGCGCGCCTGATGAACGCGTC
>DASXOU010000655.1:0-2141 GCA_036494045.1 Polyangia bacterium
GGGGCTGGTGATCGCCGGCAAGGGGCCGAACGTGCGATCGTCGCGCAACAAGAACGAATAGTACGGCGCTTCGATCAGGCCGGGGATGCGCACGGTGACGTAATGATAGCCGCGTTGGCGCCAGACGGCGTTGTCCGGTCCGAAATAGAGCGGCACGTTGCCGAAGTGATAATTGCCGGACGTGATGATCGTCGGGTGCTTGGACAGGATGTACTCGTCGGTGGCGTATTTCTGGTGGCCGGGGCGTGACGAATGCGCGGGCAGCTTGTGCGCGATGTACTCGTCGCTGAGGCCGAAGCAGTCGAGCGAGCGGATGCCGCTGAAGTAGACCTGCGCGCCGGCGCCGCCGACGGCGGCGTAGTCGTCGGGGCGCGCGTAGCGGCCGAACCATTTGCCGACGGTGGCGCGATCGGCGGTGTAGCGGCGCAAAAAGCCGGGGTTGTCGATGTTGCCGGCGGGGCCGCGGTCGGCACCGTCGACGAGCGCGCGCTTGTCGACGGCGGCGGCGTGCCACGCGTGCAGCGCGAGCAAGAGCACGACGATGCCGGCGGCGGCCAGCGGCGGGCGGCCCCCGACCCAGCGATCGAGCCGCGCCAGCACCACGCGTAGCGACAGCGCGGCGACGACGGCGAGGAGCGGAATCACCGGCATCACGAAGCGGTAGAGGCCCATGAAGTCGCCGCCGACCGACGCCACGTAGAGCCCGAACACGCCGACGACGAGCGCCGCGTAGCCGAGAAGCACGCGCAGCGCGCGCCCGCGCTCGACGACGAGCGCGCCGATCGCGACGAGCGGCACGACCCACAAGTGGAACTGCTCGACGACGCGCCAGAGGTAATAGCCGCCCTGTGCCCACGCGCCGCCGACGCCGGAGGACTTGATGTAGAAGGTGTTCGGCAGCCACCAGCCGTAGTACCAGCGCCGCCACAGAAAATGCGGCACCACCAGCGCGAGGAACGCGGCGGCGTAGACGAGCTCGGCGCGGCCGAGCCGGAAGCGGCGGCGCGCGACCGTCACGAGAACGCGATGCAGCGCGGTCAGCGCGAACAAGAGCGTGCCCTCGGGCCGCGTCAGCGCCGCCAGCGCGAAGACGACGGCGGTGCGCGCGCGCGGCGGCCGCGCCGGATCGTCGCCAAGCTCGTCGAGGTGCCAGGCGGCACCGAGCGTGACCAGGAACGCGAACATCTGCGTCTCGAGCCCGCCCGAGGCCCAGCAGGCGTAGCCGGGCACGCCGGCGAGGATCAGCGCCGGCAGCGCGTCCCACCACGACCAATCGCCGCCGCTCGCCGCGCCGCTGCGCAAGCGTCGCGAGAGCCAGGCGACGACGCCGAACGTGGCGACGGCGAACCCGGTGCCGAGCACGCGCGACATGCGCTCGGGCACGAGCCCGACCTTGTAGAAGGCGGCGAGCAGCACCGTCCACAGGAAGTTCGTGTAGCCCTCGACGGGATGCTCGCCGAGGTTGAACACCAGCTTGCCGTGCTCGGCGAGGTTGCGCGCGTAGACGAACGAGATGAACGCGTCGTCGGTGACGAAGTCGAAGACGAGCGAGTGCGCGACGAGCGCGACGGCGGCCAAGACCAGGAGCGCGATCAGAAGGATCCGGCGCGAAGACATTATTACCGACGGAAAAACTAGCACAGAAGCGTTTGCGGGGCGCTCTGCTATAGTCCCTCTTCAATGCGTCCCCCTCGTGCGCTCGCGGCACGCGGTGCGCTGCTGGGAGCCTCAGGCGGCGTCGCCGCCGGGCTCGTCGATTACACGCTCGCCGCCGCGCGCGCGGGCGCGTTCCTGCCGATCGGCCGCTGGAAGCTGGCGCTGTTTCTCGCGTCGCTGTATGGCGCCGCCGGCGCCATCGTGTTCGCCGGCGTCGGTCTGGTCGTCGGCGCGCTCTTGTGGGGCACCGACGGCGGCGCGTTGTGGCGCGCGGCCTTCAAGGACGAAGAGTCCGAGGGCGCGCGCTGGCTCGCCTACGCCGTCGCCGCCGCCGGATCGCTCGCGCTCGTCGGCGTCGCCATGGCGCCGATCACGCTGTGGGCGCTGCGCTTCTTCCATCATCGCGCGCTCATCGGCGCGCTCGTCGGCGCCGCCGCGGCGGGCCTCGCCGTGCCGGCCGCGCTGACCACGCTCGTCGGCGCGGC
>DASXOU010000656.1:0-5400 GCA_036494045.1 Polyangia bacterium
TGCACGTGCCGGCGCCGCAGGTGACGGCGTCGCGCGGCGCGCAATAAGTGCCGGCGGCGCAATCGGAGCTGCCGTCGCACGACTGTTGCGCGTGCGCAACGCCGACGGCAGCGACGACGAAGAGGAAGACGAAGGAACGAGCCGCGAAGCGAACAATGGGTTCATTAGTCATGCGTCGATCGCATGCGCGCTTCGTACCAATGCAGCGACGAAACTTCAGAACAGCGAGGCGTCGTCGCTGATCGACAGCGGCGCGCCTTCGGCATCGGCGAAGAGCACGAGCTCGTTGGCCGCGTGATAGCGCACCCGCTCGTCGTCGTACTCGGTGCGCGCCCAGCCGACGACCGCGATGCGATCTCCGGGCTCGACGCGCCGCTCGACGAGACGCACGCGCGCCTCGCTCCAATCGCCCGAGTAGTGCTCGTCGATCCATTCGCGCGCGACCGGCGGCAGCGGCTCGACGGCGTCGTCGAGGACGAGCCGCTCGCTCACGAGCGCCAGGATCGGCACCGGCGGCACGATCACCGCGGCGCCGTTCTCGCCCTCGCTCTCGAGGAGAAACGTGGCGACCACGCGCTCGTCGCGCTCGAGCTTCGGATCGTCGTCGAAGTAGAGCTCGACGGCCCAGGCGAGGCACGCTGTTGCAGAGAACGGCGCGGTCAGGAGCTCCTCGCGCGGACGCGCCCTGCCGGCGACGCGCACCAGCGACTCCCCGGCGACGGCGCCCAAGCGACAGATCGCCACCGAGCGCATGTCGGCGATCAGATCGGCCCTGACCTCACGCTCGTCTTGCCACGCCACGAGCGATCCTAGTGTCCCGAGTCGGAAATTCGCGTGCACCGAGGTCGGTGCGGCGCCCCGCGCGCGAGGCGCGACGACTGCGAATACCTGATGGTATTCAAAGGAGGAGCAACGAAGTGCCCGGGGATGCTGCGCCGGCCGAATGCTAGCGAATTTCCGACTCGGGACACTAGCGCGTCGTCAGCTTGTCGACGGCGTGCACCGGCGCGTCGTCGCCCTTCATGAGCGGCGCCACCGCGCCGAGCACCAGGCGATGGCGCTCGAGCGTCGCCAAGCCGGCGAACGCCGCCGCGGTCACGTCGATCGTGTAGTGGCCCGCGCCGCCGGCGACGGCGACGGTGGCGCCGGGCAGCCGCGCCTCGACGGCGGCGTGGATGGCCGCACGCACCTCGGCGTCGCTCACGCCGGACCGAGGAGCCGCTGCAGCTCGCCCGAGGCGAACAGCTCCTTGACGATGTCGCAGCCGCCGACGAACGTGCCGTCGACGTAGAGCTGCGGAATCGTCGGCCACTTGGCGTAGTCCTTGATCCCCTGCCGCACCGCCGCATCGGTGAGCACGTTGAACGTCTCGTACTCGGAGCGCAGCTGATTGAGGATCTGCACCACCTGCGCCGAGAAGCCGCACTGCGGGAAGGTGCGCGTCCCCTTCATGAACAGCACCACGCGCTTGGAACGAACCAGGTCGTCGATCTTTTTGTGCACGTCGTCGGGCATGAGGACATTTAGTAGGCTCGAACGGCGCTGCGCGCAAGCGGCGTCGTGCCGGCACAGTGCCACGCCGCCGGCGCTCGTGCCGCCGCCCGTGCGCGCAACGCCGCGAGATCGCGCGCCACGCGATCGGCCCGCGCGTTGCTACGCGCGCCCTCCACGGGAGGAGCATCATGGCCGAGGACGAGCGCAACAGAACCGGCAGGGCTCAGTACGGCGCCATCGCGCGACCGTTCGTCGCACTCGCAGTCGTCGCGATCGTGGCCGTCACCGGCGCCGTCGCCAGCGCCGGCGGTTGGGGCCCGGTGCAAGGCGACGGCGGCTGGGTCTACTGGAACGTCGACGCCGCCGCCGACGGTGGCATGACGCTCATCGGCCAGGGCGACGGCGGCGCGGTCACGCCGGTGCAGGGACAGATCAACGTCACCATGACCTCGCAGAACCTCTACCGCGTGCAGAAAGAGGGCCCGCCGCCGCCGAGCAACACGCCCGATCCGCCGGGCACGCTCACCGACATCCCCATTCCGGCGTGGGGCAACACGCAGCCCGACAACCCGTTCGGCTACGTTCCGCCGTCGCTCCCGTTCGGCGTCTGCTCCAACGGCACCGGCTGGAGCTTCGAGTTCACCAACGGCGCGCAGCATCCCACCTACGCAGCCAACGGTTGGACCGCCGCCGGCCTCTTCGCCAACCAGCAGCGCGGCCCCGTCTTCGGCAACAACGTCGACATCAACCGCATGCTGCCGCCCGGCTTCATCGCCGATCAGCTCGCCAACAGCGCCAGCGCCAACGTCGGCGGCGACTATTGGCGCTTCTCGCGCGACGTCAATCAGCAGGGCAACTGGTGGGTCGGCTCGAGCGACACGCGCGCCGATTGGCAACAGCTCCCCGGCCAGCGCATCGCCGAAGGCGCGACCGGCACGTTGACCTCGGCCGCGGTCACGCTCATGAGCAACTACGTCACGTTCCTCATCGGCGGCACCGTCGACGGCTCCGAGCGCGTCGAGATGTGGGCGCTCTCCGACGGCAGCGCCGCCGACATCGCCGCCTTGAAGGCGACCTACGACGGGCTCGGCACCGCCGAGAATCCGGTCGGCGCCACGCCGCCGTCGTTCCAGAGCGGCAACTGGGTCCTGGTGCGCGCGTCGTCGAACACCGTCGCCAACGACTACATGCAGCGCCGCGTGGTCTGGAACGTGCCGAGCTACATCGGCCGCAGCGTGCGCTTCCGCATCGTCGACGAGCCCGGCCACGTCGTCGGCACCTCCAGCGTCACCGCGCACATCAACGTCGACGAGCTCCTCTGCACCAACACCGCGCCGACCAACACGACCTGGCTCATCAAGGTCGTCAACGGCAGCTTTCGGCAGTCGAACATCGGCAGCTCGATGAAGCCGGTGCCGATCTGGGGCGTCACCGACACGCACGCGCACGTGCTGGCGAACCTCGCCTTCGGCGGACACCTCGTGTGGGGCGATCCCGGCGACTCGCTCGCCAACGTCTACAACTGTCAGAACAACCTGCCCAACATCGTCGACAAGAACGGCGTCACCGCGCGCGCCGGCACGCCCAACGGCCTGACCTCGGCGCAGCACATCAGCTGCAGCGTCAAGCCCGGCATCCTGGCCGCGCTCACCGTCGAGGCCGAGGCGACCTGCCAGGCCGCCGCCGCGATCCCGTTCGTCGGCCCCGGCCTGGTCGCCGCCTGCATGGGCGCGGTCGCCGACGCCGCCGCCAACATCGCCTCGAGCCCGGTCATCGACGCCGACACCTATCACAACGCGCAGGCCGCCTCGTCGGGCGGGCTGCAGCTCGGCAGCTGGCTCGACTCGGTGGCGCAGGCGTTCTCCGGCGGCCCCATCAACCGCGAGCAAGGCGTCATCGAGCAGCTCGACTGGGATCTCGCCGACGGCACCCACTCGGGCCACTCGCTCGGCCGACTACACAACCAATATCAGGTCGACATGATCAAGCGCGCCTGGCAGGGCGGCTTGCGCCTCGTCGGCATCGACACCATCAACGGCCGCGCCATCCAGTGGGGCCTCGACGCCAAGACCAACTTCGGCGATTGGCAGGCCATCCAGGACATGGTCAGCGGCGTCGTCCGCCTCACCAACTGCGACGCGAACCATCCGCGCTGGCCCGTCGGCCCGCTGTGCGGCATCGCCGAGATCGCGTTCAGCCCCGCCGGCATCCGCGACATCATCGCGCGCAACCACGTCGCGCTCGTGCTCGGCGTCGAGGTCGACGAGCTCGGCAAGATGCGCGGCCCGACGGACAGCATCGCGCAACAGGTGCAAGACCTCTTCGACCTCGGCATCCGCAAGGTGACGATGGTGCACGGCCTCGACAATCCGCTCGGCGGCGCCGGCCTGTTCCAGGACATCTACGACAACGGCAGCGTCTGGACCAACCTGACCAAGGACGAGAACGGCCAACAGGACGGCCAATCGGTCACGTGGAATCCGGACATCCCGTTCTACATGTCGCTCATCTTTCCCGTGCCGTTCGCCGGCATGTTCCTCGGCACTTGGAGCGTGGGTCAGCAGATCGTCTCGCCCGATCCGTGTCAGACGCAGAACGGAAGCTGCGTGTGGAATCAACAGGGGCTCGGCTGGTTCAAGGTGGCCGAGTCGATCCCGCCGTCGAGCGCCGACTGGATCCAGCACTACGACGACATCCAGTTCCGCTTCGGCTTCATGAGCGCGTCGGCGCCGCTCGAGGCCTTCGCCACGCCCAGCGGCAATTGGTACGATCTGAACAGCCTCGGCCAGGACGTCACCGTCGTCGGCTACACCGGCGGCATTCCCATCCACAACCTGCAGTATGCGGGCGGGCTCGAGAACTTCATCCGCGTCAACAACCTCGGTTGGATCGTCGGCGACGCCTCGTCGGGTCCCGACTCGTTCTGCTCGCTCGACGGCATGATCCTGCCCCAGCCGGCCAACTACGGGACCGTGCCGTTGCCGCCGTCGGTGGACCTCAACATGCAGCAGCTCGGCCAGCACGTGAACGCGCGCGGCCTGTCGCCGGCGGGCATGACCTTCATGCACGAGATGATGAAGCACGGGATGATCGTCGACCTCGACCACTTCTCGCAGCACTCGCGCGTCGACGCCTATCAAGCGGCGCGCGACTTCGGCAACGAAGCGTACGGCACGGCCGGTCTGGGAATAAACGATTATCCATTATTCGGCGTGCACACCGATATCCGCGGGCTCAACAAGCACGGCCCGGTGCCGGACGTCAAAGCGATCCGCGACAACTTCGGCTACGGCACCGAGACCGACCGCACCGACGACGAAATCACCCGCGTGGCGACCTTCGGCGGCACGCTGTCGCCGGGCGCCAACGCCGGCCTCATCAGCCCCAATGCGGCGAATGCACCGACGAGCATTAATAACACGTGCGATTTCAGCTCGAAATCGTGGGCGCTCAAGTATCTGCGGCTCATGAAGCTGATGAAGGGCAAGGGCATCACGCCGTCGACCGACTTCAATGGCCTGGCCAGCGTGATGGCGCCGCGTTTCGGCATGAACGCCTGCCACACCGTCGATCACGCGGCCGACCTCGCCGAGGACAACATGCTCGACAACTGGCCGCGCGATTGGGCCTCGAACGTCAAGGGCAATCCGGTCTCTCCGCTCTGCATCATGAACACGCGCGCGGCCGGCCCGTCGTGGAACCCGGCCTGCCCGTCGACGATGATGCTGTCCAAGCAGTACTCCGAAGGCAACGGCGTCGAATACGACGATTACGTCGCGTCGCCGACGCAGCCGTCGAACCCGGGCAACGTGGTCTACATGGCCGCGCGCGGCGCTTTCCAGCTGCGCGACGACCGCGCGCCGCGCACGCCGCGCAACGAGATCGTCGCCGTCGGCAAGTCGAACC
>DASXOU010000657.1:0-5132 GCA_036494045.1 Polyangia bacterium
GGCGCCGCCACGCTCACGATCGTGAACTCGACGATCCGCAAGGGCGCCACGCAGGGCGTTTCGAGCTCGGGCTGCGTCTTGACTCTCGACTCGAACATCATCTCGCAGAACACCAACGAAGGCATCAACCTCAGCTCGACCACATACGTCCTCACCAACAACATCATCAACACGAACGGCGCCGGCGGCTTCGCGGGCGTCAACATCGACACCAACTCGACGGGCACGTTCGCGTTCAACACGGTGGCCTCCAACGGCGGCGCCAACGCCTTCGAGGGCGGAGTGACGTGTCCGAGCGCGGGGACGGCCAAGGTTCTGCAGAACTCGATCATCGCGCAGAACTCCCACAACCCGATGACCGGTGGCACGCAGTTCGCCGGAAAGTGCACGCTGCAATCGGTGGTCACCGGCCAGGACACCTTCAGCGGCGCCAATCAGGCGGTGCCCGCCTTCACGACGGATTTCCACCTCGACGTGAGCGCGACTGGGCTGTCCGCCAATCAGACCTGTTGCATCGACAAGATCGCGATCGCGACGACCGCGAACTCAGGTCACGACGTCGACGAGAGCTCACGCCCGAAGGGCAACGGCTTCGACGTCGGCGCCCACGAAGCCAAGTAGCATTTTGAGGATCGCGTGGTCGCCACAGAGGACGGAGTGCTATCGAGGCAAGTGGGAGTTCCCAGCGGCGACTTCGAGCGCTCTCTCGGGCAGCCATTGTGCTCTTTCGGGCAGTAATAGCGCTCCGAAGAGCACTATTACTGCCCGTAGGGCACTATTGACGGGGTTCTACGCGGGGGGATGGACTTTGTTGGCCTTGCGCGTGCGCGCGGCGGCACGGCCGGTGGCCTGATAGAACTGGCGTGCCGGCTGGAGGCTCGCCGCGATCGCGTCGTCGTGAGGCGCCAGCGCGCTGGCGACGTGATAGGCCGATGATACCGGGCCGCGGATCGCTTCTCCGATGTGCAAGAGCGTGTCGGTGAGATCGTCGGCGAGCTGCGTGGCCTGCTCGGCCAGCGGCGCGAGGACCGCGCGGCGTTGCAAGAGCTGCGTCACCTGATTCGGATCGACCTTCAGCGACGCGAACGGCGCCGGTTGCCGTGACAGCGTCTCGACGATGGCGGCGATCGCCTTGTCCTCGCCGTCCTTGAGCTTGCCGTTCGAGTGCTGCCGCTGCTCCGACGTGAGCGAGACGAGGAACGTCAGCGCCTCGGCCGCCTTGTCGAGATGCGTGGTCGCATCGGCAACCGCCTTCTTCAGCTTCTCCGGAGAAATCTGATCCACCTCGTGTTGCATGGCCCACCTCCCTTTCGGTCGACAGGGCTACCGCAAGACGCAGGGCATGTAAATGTGCGGCGGCACACCGCGGCGGGAAGTCGCAGTTACGGCTGCGAAGGGGCCGGCGCGAGCGTCAATAGCTTGACGACGGGAGCCTGGATTTTCCGTTCCGGCGCCGCTAATTACGACACTTTTGTCAGGTTGACCAAGACGGGTAATACCGCTAAAACGTGAAAACCGTGATTGGACAAGATCTCCACGCCGAGCAGCTCCTGACCTCGCACGAGGTCGGCGCCTTGCTGCAAGTGAATCCGAGCTCGGTGAAGAAGTGGGTCAACGAAGGGCGCATCGCCGCCTTTCGCACGCCCGGCGGTCACCGTCGCATCCGCGTCGCCGATCTCATCGACTTCCTCAACCGTCACGCGATGCCGATTCCGCGCGAGCTGGTCGGCGTGTCCAAGCGGCGCCTGCTCATCGTCGACGACGATCTCATCACGCTGCGCGCGCTCGAACGCCGGCTCAAGCCGTTCCGCGCGCGCGTGACGGTGGCGCTCACGCAAAACGGCATCGACGCGCTGGTGATGGTCGGCAGCTTCAAGCCGGACCTCATCGTGCTCGACGTCTACATGCCCGAGCTCGACGGCATCGAAGTCTGCCGCCGGCTCAAGCTCAACGCGGACACGCGCCACATCGGCGTGATCGTCAACAGCGCGCACCTGACGAAGACCGTCGAGGAGAACGCGCTGGCGGCGGGCGCGTTGCGCTGCGTTCCGAAGCCCATGGACCCGAAGCTGCTCATCGAGCAGCTCGGGCTGTTGCATCAACCGGTCGGGGGGTAGAGCGCCGAAAAGGCGCTCTTGGAAGGATCAGCAATGGAACTAGAAAACCCTGCCTTGGACCCGTCGGCGGAGACAGCGACGGCGACCGACCCAGTGCGCGTCGCCGATGCGCTCGTCGAAATTTTGATCGCCAGCGGCGTCGACACGATCTTCGGCCTGCCCGGCGGACCGATCAGCCCGCTCATCGACGCGCTGCTCGATCGTCCGGAGGTTCGCGTCGTCAACACGCGCAGCGAAGGCGCCGCGATGTTCGCCGCCGCCGGCTATGCCCACGCGTCGGGCAAGCTCGGCGTGGCCATGGTGACGACCGGGCCGGGCGTGCTCAACGCGATGACCGGGTTGACCTCGGCGTTCTGCGACGGACTGCCGGTGCTGCTGCTCGCCGGCGAAGTGGCGCGGCGCAACTTCGGCCGCGGCGCGCTGCAGGACGGCAGCGCCTACGGCCTACATATCGTCGAGATGCTGCGCAACGTGACCAAGTTCGCCGCCGAGGTGAACGATCCGGCGCGGGCGCCGGCGATGTTGCAGAGCGCGATCCGCCAGGCGATGACCGGCCCGCAAGGCCCGGTGGCGCTGACGCTGCCGATGGACACGACGCTGGCGAAGCTCGAGGGTGTGCCGACGCTGGCGCTGGCGCCGATCGTCGCCAGCGAGATCGCGCAGGCGGCCGTGGAGCGCGCGGTCGCGGCGATCCGCCACGCCGAGCGCGGCCTCCTCTTCGTCGGCTCGGGCGTGCGCCGCGGCGAGGGTCCGCAAAAGCTGCTGGAGCTGGCCGAGCGCACGCAGTGGCCGGTGGTGACGACGCCCAAGGCCAAAGGCGTGTTTCCCGAAGATCATCCGCTCAGCCTCGGCGTCTTCGGCATGGGCGGCCACTCGACGGCGTACGAGTATCTGGAGAAGGGCATCGATACGCTCATCGCGATCGGCACCAGCTTGAATGAGCTGTCGACCGACGGCTGGAGCCCGCTGTTGCAGCCGTCGGGCGAGCTCATCCACGTCGACATCGACGAGCGGCAGTTTGGACGGGCCTATCCGTGCACGCTCGGCATCGTCGGCACCGCCGCGCAGTTCTGCGGCGACGTGGCGGAGCGCGTGCCGCAAGCGCAGGAGCGGCAGCTCGGCGGGATCCGCCGTCACGTGCTCGGGCTCGGCAGCGGCGCTGGGCTTCCGCTGCACCATGCCATCGGCGAGATTCAAAAAGCGCTGCCGGAGAACACGATCTTCACTGTCGATAGCGGCGAGCATTTCGTGTTCGCGACGCACTACCTCAAGACGACGGCGCCCGATGCGTACCTCGTGATGACGGGGCTCGGCTCGATGGGACAGAGCATCCCGGCCGCGATCGGCGCGCAGCTCGCGCACCCCGACCGCGTGGTGGCTACCATCGTCGGCGACGGCTGCTTCGCCATGAACGCGTTCGAGATCGCGACCGCAGCGAACGCGAAGCTGCCGCTCGTCATCTTCGTCATCAACGACGGACGGCTCGGCATGGTCGAGGTCGGCGCCACGACGGTGTATGGGCGCACGGCGCAGTTTCCGACGGGCCCGATGGACGTGCCGCAGCTGGCGGCCGCGCTCGGCGCGCAATCGATCGTCGCCGACATGTTCGGCGCCATTCGCGACGCCGACCTCATGGAGATGCGCAAGCACGGCCCGGTCGTCGTCGACGTGCACGTTGATCCGACCATCAAGATCCCCAAGCGCGAACGCTTCATCGGCTTCGCCAACAAGACCCGCGGCCCGCGCCGCGTGCTGAACTGAGGACGAAGAACATGCAGACGAAGAACGTTGGAATCCTCTCTGTCGGCGTCTACCTCCCGGAGACGCGTCGCCGGAACGATCATTGGTCACCCGACGTCGTGGCGCGCTGGCGATCGAAGGCGGCGGCACGGCTGCAGCGCACGCAGGGGGAATTCGCGCATCTCGAAGACAAGGGTCTGCGGATGGCGCTCGAAGCTTTGGCGGCGCTCGGCGACGATCCATTTCAGGGCCTGGAAGAGCGCCGCGTGATGTCGGCCGACATGACGGCGGCCGACATGGAGACGATGGCCGCGCGCGACGCCATCGCCCGCGCCGGAATCGATCCGCAGCAGATCGATCTGCTGCTCAGTTACACGATGTGTCCGGACTACATCAACGTTCCAACCGGCTGCGTCGTGCACGCGAACCTCGGATTGCGCGAGCACTGCCAGACGATGGCCGTCGACGCCGTCTGCAACTCGTTCATCATGCAGCTGACGCTGGCGCAGTCGATGATCCAGTCGGGACGCGCGCGCTACGCCCTTCTGACGCAGTCTTCCGCGATCACGCGCATGCCCGGCTCCGGGGAGCACTACGATACCTGGTGGGGAGATGCCGGGACGGCCGTCATTGTTGGGCCGGTTGCCGAAAACGCAGGCATCGTCGGCGTGTCGCATTACACCGACGGCACGCTCCACAAGGCGCTGGTCGCCGGCGTGCCCGGGAAACGCTGGTTCGATCTCGGCGAAGTGATCGCGTACTCGGAGGATCACCGCGCGAACTTTGACATGATCGCCAAGATCGCCGAGCGTTCGAAGCAGGTGCTCGACGACTGTTTCGCAGAGTCGAAGGTGACGGCGGACAAGATCGATTTCTACGCCTGCCATCAGGCGTTCTTGTGGCTGCGCGACGTCACCCAACGCTACGTCGGAATGCGGAACGCGAGATGGGTCGACACCTTCAAGTGGGCCGGCACCGTCAGCGCGGCCAACCTGCCGCTCGTCCTCGCAACCGGCGAGCGCGAAGGTGTACTAAAATCGGGTGACTTGGTTGCTCTCTTCCAAGGCGGCACGGGCATGACCTGGTCGGGCATGACGTTGCGTTGGGGCACATAGATTGCGCGAAGTCTCGTGCCGAATCCTCGATGGCTTCTTTCGGGACCTCAAGAAGAGGAAACTCCCGGCGGGAGCGCTCGCGGTCGGCACGGGATATTCGATCGAACATCTCCGCAGCAAGCACGAGCGTATCGAATGGGAAAGCTTTCGCGTGTTCATG
>DASXOU010000658.1:0-5204 GCA_036494045.1 Polyangia bacterium
GCATGGACAGCCGCTACGGCCAGCTCGGCGAGCTGCGCGCGATCCTCGAGGACATCTCGCGCGGCGGCCTGGCGATGACGGTGGCCGATCCGCTCGTGCTCTACGAGGAGCTCGAGGTCACGGTGCCCGACACCGCGGGCGATCAGTTGCTCATCTTGCGTGCCCGCGTCGTGCATCAGCGTGCCGTCGATCACGAGGGCGAGATGGTCTATCGCGTCGGGCTGGAGTTCGCGAACCTGCGCATCGAGACGCGCAGGTGTCTGAACGATCTCTTGAAAACGGTGTTGGAGTCCCTCGACGGGGTGACAGCCGAGGTCGAGTGACGCATATTGGGCCCATGGCCCTGCCGCTCGCCAAATCGGACCTGCCGCCCGCCTGGAAGCTCGAGGAGGAGATCGAGCGCCTCAAAAAAGAGCGCAACGCGGTCATCCTGTCGCACTATTACCAGGAGTCCGAGATCCAGGATCTGGCGGACCACGTCGGCGACTCGCTCGGCCTCGCGCGCGCGGCGCAAAAAGCGAACGCCGATGTCATCGCGTTCTGCGGCGTGCACTTCATGGCCGAGGTCGCCAAGATCTTGAATCCCGAAGCGACCGTCGTGCTGCCCGATCTTGCGGCCGGCTGCTCGCTCGCCGACGGCTGTCCGGCCGATCAGTTTCGCCGCTTCGTCGACGCGCACCCGGGACATTTCGTCGTCAGCTACGTCAACTGCTCGGCGGCGGTCAAGGCGATGTCGGACGTGATCGTGACCTCGTCGAACGCGGCCAAGATCGTCGCGCAGATCCCCAAGGACCAGCCGATCATCTTCGCGCCCGACAAGCACCTCGCGCGCTACGTGATGAAGCAGACCGGCCGCGACATGGTGGTATGGCAGGGCACCTGCATCGTTCACGAGACCTTCAGCGAGAAGAAGATCATCGAGCTCCTGATGCGCAATCCGGGCGCGGAATTGATCGCGCATCCCGAGTGCGAAGAGCCGGTCTTGCGCCACGCCAAGTACATCGGCTCGACGACGGGGCTCATCAAGTACGCCATCGCGTCGCCGGCCAAGACGTTGATCGTGGCGACGGAGGAGGGCGTCCTGCACCAGATGAAGGCGGGCGCGCCCGACAAGACCTTCATCCCCGCGCCGCCCGAGGACGAGACCTGCGCTTGCAACCAGTGTCCGCACATGCGGCGCAACACGATGGAGAAGCTGTATCTGTGCCTGCGCGATCTGACGCCCTCGATCGAGATGGACGAGACGCTGCGCCTCGCCGCCAAGCGGCCCATTGACAAGATGCTGGAGATGTCGACGGGGATCTGACGTGGTAAAATGATCGCGTGGGGACTCCCGACGAGCTGGCGGAGTTTCAGGCGCTCAGCCTGAAGGTGTCGGGCAAGACAGCGAGCGACGCCGAGCGCGCGCGTTGGCGCGAGCTGCGCACCAAGCTGGCCAAGCCGCAGCCGCCGCCGATGCCGCCGCACGTGGCGCGGCAGCACGCGCGCGCGCAGCGCAAGCTCAAGGTCGAGCTGGCGCCGGTGTCGTCGATGCACGCGACCTTCACCGAGGAGATCTCGCCGGGCGGGCTCAAGCTGCGCGTGCCCGACTACATCGACACCGGCACGGTGATGGTGGTGCGCCTCGAGCTCGGCGGGCCGGGGCCGCTGACCTTGTCGGCGCGCGTCGCCTGGTGCAAGCGCGACGGCGGACATTACCTCGCGGGGCTGGAGTTCGACGGGCTCCGCGACGACGAGCGCGAGCGCATCGAGGCGTGGACGGCGCTGGCCGCTACTCCTCCGACGTCAGCAGCTCGAACGTAATCACGCGCGACGTGTCATCGTCGATAATCTGCTTGATGACGCGCGCCTCGGGGAGCAGCGCCGTCAGTCGGTCGATGACGGCGTCGCGATCTTCGAGCTCGACGACGCGATCGACGATGCGCCGTTTGTCTTCGCGCTTCATGCGCGCCTGCGCCGGCGCGCGGCCGCCGCCATGACGCCGATGAGGAAGAGCGCCGCGCCGCCGCCGGACGTGGTGTCGTCGACGGCGAGGGCGCAGCCGCCGTGCACCTCGGGCCCGTCGCCGTCACAAGAAACGCAGCTCGCCCCAACGCCGCCCGCGCCCGTCGACGAGGGGGGCATCGGCGTCGCGGACGACGTCGGGGGAGACTGCGTGCCACCGGAGGGGGTCGGTGGCGTACTCGAAATGAAGCCGGGGTCGGCTTGCGCCACCCAGCCGTCGATCCAGGCCGCTTGCGCGTCGACGCGCGTGTCGTAGCCGCCGGCGGCGCAGGCGACGTCGCCGTACGAGGTCAGGCCGACGATGACCTGCCGCCCGTCGACGTTCATGAACGCCGGGCCGCCGGAGTCGCCGTTGCAGGTCTCGTGCGTGCCGTCGGAAAAGTGGAGCAGCAGCGCCGTGTGGTCGGTGAGCGTCGTCGAGGTCGCGCGCTTGATGCCGCCGCCGGTCTGCGTGGTCGCGTTGTCGAGGCCGTAGCCGACGAAGCGCACGGCGGCGCCGTCGAAGCCGGCGTCGATCGACGCGCGGTTGTACACAAGCGGCGTCGCCGACGCGGGCAAGGCGCCTTGCATGAGGTAGACGCCGATGTCGTTGCCGGCGGCGAGGTCGCCGGGATCGAACGCCGGGTTGAAGTGGGCCGCGGCGACGGGCAGAAGGTCGGCCGTCGTCGCCGCGCCGAAGTCGTCGCCGAGGTAGACGTGATAGGTCGAGGTCACCGACGCATCGTCGCCGCCGGCGCAGTGCGCGGCGGTGAGGACGACGTGGGGCGAGATCACTTCGCCGGTGCAGAGCTCGCCGCCCGATTGGCCGGGCGTGGTGAAGTAGAGGAGCACGACGCCGGGATCGGACGCGTCGGTCACGCCGCCAATGATCGCGTCGTTGGCCGCGCCGGTCGCCATCGGCGCGCCGGTGCAGCCGCCGACCGCGAGCATGAGAACCAGAGCTGACCGACGCACGTCGGCCAGTATCAGCAAGGGTCAGGCCGCGTTGACAGCCGCGGCGAATCACGTGTTTATCGCGTCCTGGTGCGCGTCTACGGGGCCGCGGCAGGGGACCCGAGCCCTCGGCGGCGGGGGAGAACCCCCGGCGTGAACCCGAGGTTGCGCCCATCGGGGCTCACTTCCACGCGCGTGAATGTGGCAAGGTATCCGGGATGCGTTCAGGCACGATCCTTTGCGTCCTCGTCTTCGTCTTCGTGCTCGGGGCCGGCTGCGGCAACGGTAGTAGCGGCGGCCACGCCGACATGGAAACGCCGCCCGACATGGGGCGCGCGGCGACCGACCATCCGCCTTTGTGGCGGCTCACGCACCTCAACAACGGGACCGCGCAAACGGCGCCCGAAGTGTGGACGGTGGTGTGGCCCGGCGACGAAGCGCTCGGCGCGCAGATCGCCGACTTCCTCGACTGGATGCTGCAGTCCGACTACTGGATGACGTCGATGGGCGAGTACGGCATCGGCGCCGGCACGTCGAAGGGAGTCATCGTCATGTCGACGCCGGCGCCGGCGCTGCTCGGCGACGCGCAAATGGCGGGCCTGGCGACGATGCTGGTGGCGAACGGGCAGATCACCGGCAACAGCAATACGCAGGTGGCGTTCTTCCCGCCGACGACGACGAAGGTGACCTTGGAGGGATCGGCGAGCTGCAGCGCCTTTCTCGGCTATCACTCGCACGCCACCAATACGACCAACGCGGTGGCCTACTCGATCACCGCGCGCTGCACCGGCACGCCGGGCACCGACCTCGACGGCATCACCGACACGCTCAGCCACGAGACCGCCGAGGCGGCGACCGATGCGGTGCCGGGCAACGGCATCATCGACTCCAGCCCGGCGCATCAGGAAGTCGCCGACCTGTGCGAGTTCGGCGAGGACCTCGCCATCGACGTGCCGGCCGACGCGATGCATCCGTCGGCGCGGCGCTACTGGGTGCAGCGGCTCTACTCCGACATGCGCGCGGCCCAGGGCACCGTCGATCCCTGCCTGCCGCTCCCGACCGATCGGCCGTACTTCAACGTCGCGTTCGATCCGGAGGTGTTCATCGGCGCGCCCGGCTCGGCGGCGACCATCGACGCGCGGCTCGACGTGTTTGCGTACGGCGACGTCGGGCCGATTCAGTGGATCGCCTCGTCGGGCGGCGCGGACGTCGAGCCGTTCCAGGGGACGGCGATGGCGGGCGACACCATCCCGATCAAGGTGACGCCGGGTGGCACGCTGCAAAACGGGCAGGTCATCGAGATCGACATCCTCTCCGAGTCGGCCAAGGCGGGGTCGCAGCTGTGGTTCGGCTACATCAAGGCGGGCCAGTGAGGCGCCTTTCGTTCGTCGCTGCGCTCGCGCTCGGCGTGGTCGCGCTGCCGTCGCGCGCGTCGGCGGCGTCGGGGCGCTTGCCGCTCGAGGCCGTGCCCGAGCGCTACGCGATCACGCTCGCGCCGCATCTCGACGCCGGCACCTTCGACGGGCAGGAGCGGATCACGCTGCGCGTGCCCAAGGCGACGGCGACGGTGACGATCAACGGCGCCGATATGACGGTCACGCGCGCGGCCGTCGGCGGCAATGTGGCGGCGGTCAGGCAGGACGCGCAGGCAGAGACCGTGACGCTGACCTTCGCGACGCCGCTTGCCGCCGGCACGGCCGAGCTCGAGGTGACCTGGAAGGCCAAGCTGTCGGACAAGCTGAGCGGCTTCTATCACGCCGAGAGTGAAGGGCGGCGCTACGCGTTCACCGACTTCGAGCCGACCGATGCGCGGCGTGCGTTTCCCTGCTTCGACGAGCCGGCGCTCAAGGCGCGCTTCACGATGACCGCGATCGTCGATCCGTCGCACATGGCGGTGTCGAACACGCCCATCGTCAGCGAGAAGGTCGAGGGCGGCAAGAAGACGGTGCGGTTCGCCGAGACGCCGCGACTGTCGACCTACCTGGTGGCGCTCGCGGTGGGGCCGCTCGTCGAGTCGAAGACGATGGCGGGCAAGACGCCGATCCGCGTGATCACGACGCCGGGCAAGGCCGCGCTCGCCAAGTACGCGCTCGGCTACGCCGCCGAGCTGCTCCCCTGGTACGAGAAATACTTCGGCGTGCCCTATGCGTACGGCAAGCTCGATCTCGTCGCCGTGCCCGACTTCGAGGCGGGCGCGATGGAGAACGCGGGCGCCATCTTCTTCCGCGAGACGGCGCTGCTCGGCGACGAGCACTCGTCGCCCGAGC
>DASXOU010000659.1:0-3035 GCA_036494045.1 Polyangia bacterium
TCGGAGCCGTCGTCGACCATCTTGAACTCGAGCTGCGCGGTGCGGCCGATCTGCTTCTTGACGCGCTCGAAGTCGTCGGGCTTGAGGCCGGGCAGCTCGACGATGATGTCGCTGCCCTTGCGGATGATGGTCGGCTCGGAGACGGCCAGCTTGTCGACGCGGTTGCGGATGGTCTCGACGCCCTGACGGACGGCGTAATCACGCAGCTCCTCGACGTAGTCCTGGTCGATGCGCAGCTTGACCTGGCCCTTGGCGGCGTCGCGCGACTCTTCGTAGAGGTTCTTGCGATAGTCCTTCAGGAACTCGCGGTCGAGCTTCTTGGCGTCGGCGGGATCCTTGAACGTGAAGACGATCTCGTCGCGGCCGTTGCGATCGACGCGCAGATCCTTGACGTGCTTCTCGCGGTGCAGGCGCTCCTCGATGTCGCTCGAGAGGCGGTCGGCCTTGTCGCTGACGGCCTTGTCGACCTGCACTTCGTAGACGAGGTGCAGCCCTCCCTGGAGATCGAGGCCGAGCATGATGCGCTTGTCGACGTGCTTTTTGATCCACGTCGGCAGCTTGTCTTCATGGCCGGTCCAAGCGGCGAACGTCGGCGCCAAAAAGACGAACGCCGTCAGCGTGAGGAGCGAGTACGTGGTGACGCGATAGACCCAGGAACGGTCCATGAGGCCTCGTTACTTCTTTTCGGGTTCGGTCGTGGTGGTGGCGGCGCCGGGCGCCTTGCCGGAGACGGACGAGCGCAGAACCTTGATGCGCACCTTCTCCTGGACTTCGAGCGTGACGGTGTTGTCGGTGAGGCCGGAGATGCGGCCGATGACGCCGCCGGAGGTGACCACGTCGTCGCCCTTCTTGAGCGACTTGAGCCACGAGTCCTGCTCCTTCTGCTTCTTCTGCTGCGGACGGATCAGGATGAAGTAGAAGACCGCGATCATCATGATCATCATGAGCGGGAAGCTGCCCTGACCGCCGCCGCAGAGCGCGCCGAACGGGCCTGACGCCGACGGTGAGCCGGGCGCGGTCGTCGAGCCGGAGCCCGACGCAGCGGGAGCCGCGGGGGCGGCAACCGGCGCCGTAGGCGCCGAGGGCGGAGCCGCGGGCGGTGGCGGTCCCGCTTGCATGAGGAGCGTAGAGATCATTGGGTGGGCGTTTACCGCGAGGACCCCTTTCCGTCAACTAAATCTTCTGAATCTTGGGAAGGAGGCGGGTTTGGCGCAAGCGAAAAAGAGACCTCGCGCACGCAACCGGGTTGGCGTCCTGGCAACGCTGTTGGCGGCGCTCGTGGCGGCGGGCGGCTGCCGGACGCGCGACCAGGCGTGCGCGACCACGTGCGCACCGGCCTGCCCGTCGGGCTCGGTGTGCGCGGCCGACATTCGCGACGACATCTCGGCGACGTGGGAAGGCGTGTGCCTGCATGCGTGCGCGCATCCGGCCGACTGTCCGGCGGGGCTGAGCTGCCGCAATTTTTCGGACGCGGGATTCTTGTGCGCGTCGGACTCGGTGCCGTCGTTCTGCCCGGTCGTCACCGAATGGACCATCGCCGGCGTCGGCCACGAGCCCAGGTGCCTCGACGCCGAGACCGCGACGCGCGAGTTCGAGTCGTCGCTCAACGGCAGCAACGGCGTCGAGATGATCGCCTGCGCCAACGGCTGCAGCGACGGGTCGTGCCGCTAGCTCCAGCGCGCGAGCGTCTCGGCGGCGAAGGCGGCGTAGCGATCCTCGACGATGGCCTGGCGGGCTCGTGTGACAAGCTCGAGATAAAAGTGCAGGTTGTGCAGCGTGGCGGCGCGGGCGAAGAGGATCTCGCCGCACGCTTCGAGGTGGCGCAGATACGCGAGCGAGAAGGTCGTGCACGTCTCGCAGCGGCAGTCGGGATCGGGCGGTCCAAGGTCGTTCTTGTAACGCGCGTTGGAGATGACGATCTTCCCGCGCCAGGTGAAGAGCTGGCCGTTGCGCGCGTTGCGCGTCGGCATCACGCAGTCGAACATGTCGATGCCGGCGCCGATGGCGGTGACGAGATCGCGCGGCGTGCCGACGCCCATGAGGTAGCGCGGCTTGTCGGCGGGCATGGTGTGCGCCAGCTCCTCGAGGAGCGCGTACATGACGGGGATGGGCTCGCCGACGGAGAAGCCGCCGAGGGCGAAGCCATCGAACGGCAGCGCGCAGATGGCGTCGAGGTGCTGGCGGCGGAGCGCGAGATCGGCGCCGCCCTGGATGATGCCGAAGCGCTGCTGGCCGTCGGGGCGTGGGGCGACCACGCTGCGCTGCGCCCAGCGGGTGGTCCGCTCCATGGCGTCGAGGACGACCTCGCGCGGGGCGTCGCCGGGCGGCAGGTGATCGAACGCCATGGCGATGTCGGAGCCGAGCGTCGCCTGGATCTGCATCGAGACTTCGGGCGTGAGCGTGCGCGGCGAGCCGTCGACGGGCGAGCGGAAGGTGACGCCGTCCTCGGTGAGCTTGGCCAGCTGCGACAGCGAGAAGACCTGGAAGCCGCCCGAGTCGGTGAGCATGGGGCGCGACCAGCCGACCATCTTGTGCAGGCCGCCATGGGCGGCGATGACGTCGAGGCCGGGGCGCAGCCAGAGGTGATAGGTGTTGCCGAGGATGATGCGCGCGCCGATCGATTCGAGATCGCGCGGGGTCATCGCCTTGACGGTGCCGTAGGTGCCGACCGGCATGAAGATCGGCGTCGGGACGTCTCCATGGCCGAGACGCAGTGTCGTGGCGCGCGCGTTTCCGGAGGTGGCGTCGACGCGCAGGCTCATCGCAGCAGCATCGCGTCGCCGTAGCTGTAGAAGCGGTAGCCGCGGGCGACGGCGTCCTTGTACGCGTCGAGGACTCGGGTGCGGCCGGCGAAGGCGGCGACGAGGATGACCAGCGACGAGCGCGGCAGGTGGAAGTTGGTGAGCATGATGTCGACGGCGCGGAAGGCGTGGCCGGGGCGGATGAAGACGGCGGTGCTGCCCTGCCCTGTCGCGACCACGCCCCCACTTTGCTCGCGCGCGGCGGCGGCTTCGAGGGTGCGCACGACTGTGGTG
>DASXOU010000660.1:0-6828 GCA_036494045.1 Polyangia bacterium
CGTCTCCAACTTTCAGCCCACCGGGAACACGACGGTCTGGGTTCAAGGCAGCGACGGCAAGTTGTGGCGGGAGCAGCTGAGCAGCACCCTGCCCTAGGGCGCGTACGGATCGATGGCGGCATTGGGATCGTCGATCGGCGCCGGCGCAGCCACGGCCGGGCCGGTCGGCGATCCGCCGCGCGCCGGGCGGCGCTTGACGGCGCGCTCGAGCACGACCTCTTTGTCGACGGCGGCGCCGGCGGCGACCCGCACCGTGGCGTGGTACTCGCGAAATCCCGGTGCCGACACCGTCAGCGCGTAGTCGCGATCGGCTTTCAGATCGAGCTCGGCGCGCGCAGTCGAGGTTGCGACCAGCGCGCCGTCGAGCGCGACGTCGGCGACGTGCCCGACGACGCGCACCACCAGACGCCCCGATGGCGACGGCGCGGCCGGCGCCGGCATCACGCGCGACGGTGCAGCGGCGGTCGCAACCGGCGGCAGCGGCGCCGTCGCCGTCGGCGCCTGGGCGCGATCGACGCGCCAGACGATCGCGCCGGCAAGCGCGAGGAGGAGCGCGCCGGCCAGGGCTGCCCGCGGCCGCCGATCGCGGCGCGCCGCTTCGATCGCCGCCAGGAGCGCCGTCATCGTCGGATGACGCTCGCCCGGCGTCGCGCGCAACCCGCGCTGCAACACCGCGCGCAGGCGCCGCGGCACGTGACGATCGGCGACGACGGCGACCTCGTTGCGGGCGATCGCGTCGCGCAGCTCGTGCAAGCTCGTTCCGGCGAATGGGCGCCGTCGAAAGAGCGCCTCGAACATCACCACGCAAAAGCTGAAGACGTCGGTGCGAACGTCCGAGGCGGCGCCGCCGAGCTGCTCGGGCGCCATGTACGCCGGCGTTCCGACGAGCGCGCCGGTGTCGGTGAGCGTCAGCTCGACCGTCCGGTCGAGCGCGCGCTCGCGGACCTGGCTGGCCTCGTCCTTCCGCGCCGTCACCATGCGCGCCAGCCCGAAGTCGGTGACGCGCACGCGTCCGTCGCGTCCGACGAGCACGTTCTCCGGCTTGAAGTCGCGATGCACCAATCCGGCCGCGTGCGCCGCTTCGAGGCCGCGGCCGGCGCGCAGCAGCATGTCGACCACCTCGTGCCAGGGCCGCTCGCGCGACATCCATTGCCCGAGCGTTTCCCCTTCGACGAGCTCCATGGCGATGAACACGCCGTCGTCGTAGGTGCCGACGTCGTGGACGATGATGACGTTCGGATGATTGAGGCGCGCCATCGCTTGCGCTTCGCGGAGCAGGCGCGCCTCGCCCTCCTTCGCCACGCGATCGGCAGACGCCGCGCGACGGAGCAGCTTGAGCGCGACCCGGCGGCCGAGATCGGGATCGCGCGCGGCGTAGACGACGCCCATGCCGCCTTCGCCGAGGCGATGAAGCACCTCGTAGCGGCCGAGCATCCACTCGCGCGCGCGCGGCGCGGCGTCCGAGCTCGAGAGCGCCAGCACCAGCTCGCGGCACTCGTCGCAGTGCGCGAAGTGCTCCTTGAGCCCGTCCTGGTGCGGCGACGGCAGCGTGCCTTCGATGAACTCCTGCAAGGCGCTCGGCTCGGGGCAGGCCATGCGCGTCAGTTCGACGCGCACGCGTCGTTGCCGCAGTTCATCGAAGCGCACGAGTTGCATGCCGCGCCGTTGAAGCCCGCGCCCGCGCAGACGCTGCCGCACATCATGCTGGCGCAGGTGTAGCGAATCGCGCTGTCGAGCGCGCGCGCCGGATCGAGCGCCGCCACGCAGCCGCACAGGCAGGCGAGCGTGGGATTGTCGAGGTTGCACGCGCCCTCGCACATCGCGGTCGTCTTGCAGGTGGCGCTGCCCGTCGGATAGCCGCCGCTGCCGCCGCACGAGGTCGCTTGCAGCTGCGCGAAGCTGCACAGCGCGAGCTGATTGCAGTCGCTGCCGGCAGTGCGCGCGCAGGTGCGGAAGACGGTGCTGTTGCTCTTGCAGTTGCTGGGGCACTGGACCGGATCGTCCTGCACGCCGCAGCCGATCAAGGTCGCGCAGGCCTGGTCGCAGAGCGCGTCGTCGCTGAGGCCGAGATCGTTCGCCAGGGCGGTCGCGAGATCGGCGGGCGGCGTGCTCACGGCGTCGAGAACGACGCGCAGAACCGCGGTCGCGCCGGGCCGCAACGTCACCGTGCCGGCGCCCTCGGCGACGACGTGGCCGGCGCCGTCGAGCCCTTCGAAGGTGAAGGTCAGCTCGCCGCTGCCGACACCGGGGCGATAGATGAAGGAGGCGCCGTTTTGCAGCGGGCCGGCGACGGAGATGCTGCGCTGGTAGCTCTCGCCGCCCGACACGGACTCGTCGAGCGTGACGATCGCGTCGGCGTCGGCGCCCGACAGCGACGGGCCGGCGACGACGGTGACGTCGACGGCGTAGCCGTTGTCGGGCAAGAGCTTGCAGCCGGCGCAAGCGGCGAGCGCGAGGACGATGGCAGCGGCGCGCCTCAAAACGGCACCTCGACGAGCGCGCCCGGACCGTTGCTCGGCAGGTTGGCGTGAAACGTCGGTGGCCGCGTGGCGACGACCGCGCCGGCCACGACGCCGGCGGCGACGACGGTGCCGAGGCTCGTCCACAGCCACCAGCGCCGGTAGACCGGCTGACGGCGCGGGGTCGGTCTCGTCACCGCTACGCTCGGCGCGGCGGCCGCCACCTGTGGAGGCGCCGCGACCGGCGCGGACACGAGCGGCGCGGGCACGACCGGCTCGGGCGCAACCGCCGGCGCGGCCGCGGGCTTGGGTTCCGCGCAGGCGCGCACCTCGCCGAGGTGCGCCTCGACCACCGCGCGGTTCTTGGCGTCGGGCGCCGCGACGAGATAGCGCTCGTAATATTGCTGCGCCTGGTCGCATTCACCGAGCAGCCGATGCGCCTGGGCGATGTCGAATAAGAGCAGCGGCGCCGGCGCGATCGCATAGGACGCCGCGAACGACTCGATGGCCTCGGCGTAACGGCCGGCCTTGAAGTCCGCCAGCCCCTCGGTCGACAAGGCGCGCGCCCGCACCGCCGCGTCGCCGTCGTCGGCCGCAGCCGACGGGACCTCCGCGGCCGCCACCACGCAGAGGCAAACCACCACCGGGACCCTGCAACTCCCCACGATCACGACGGTCGTCGGTGTAGCCCGATTTCGCGGTCGCTGTCTACACACCACATTCGAGTGAGCACGCGACCCGGTCAATGTCGCAACCCGTGTCGGGCCGCGTGCTAGCATCGGCGCGATGCCGTCGGAGCTTGAGGCCGCGTGGGCGGCGGGGCGCGCGAGCTGGCCGAACATCCCCGTCGACGAACAGCGCTTCCTCGGCTTTTTGCGCGAGCGCTCGGGCACGGCGGCGATGGCGAGCGTGCGCGCCGCCGACTTGTACCTCGCCTGCGCCTGTCTCGACGGCAACGAAGCGGCGCTGGGCGCCTTCGCCGCGCTGCTGGACGAGGTCGCGGCCAAGCTCCATCACATGGCCGCGAGCGATGACACGCTGTCCGAAGCCAAACAGATCGTCCGCCAGGTATTGGTGCCGCGCGGCGATCGGCCGGCTGCGCTCGCCGAGTACAGCGGCCGCGGCGAGCTCGGCGGCTGGCTGCGCATCGCGCTCGGGCGCGAGCTCGTGCGCCTTCGGCGGCGCCAGGAGCGCCACCAGCGCCTCGACACCGGCGAGGCCGCGCTGCTCGCCGATCGGCAGGACGATCCGGAGACGGCCTACTTGAAGGCGCACTATCAGCGCGAGTTCAAGGATGCCTTCGCCGCCGCGCTCGGCGAGCTCGCCGACGAGGAGCGGCGCGCGCTGCGCTACGCCATCGTCGAGCGGCTGAGCATCGACCAGATCGCGCAGCTCGAGGGCGTGCATCGCGCCACCGCCGCGCGCGACGTCGCCCGCGCGCGCGCGCAGCTCGCCGAAAAGACGCGCCTCGCGCTGCAAACGCGCTTGCGGGTCGAGCCGGCGCAGCTCGACAGCATCCTCCGTCTGGTGTCGAGCCAGCTCGACCTCAGCGTGCGCCGGCTCCTGCAAGACCGCCCGCCGCCGACCTGAGCCGCGGCGACGCGCAAATTGTCGCCGCGCGCACGCGACATCGCTCCCCCCGCGTCCTCACTCGAGTGAGGCCACATGCGTCATCCCGCAGTCCGCGCCGCCGTCACCGTCGCCGTCCTCCTGTCGATCGCGCCGGTCGCGCGCGCCGACGACGCCGCCGAGCTGGCACGCCAGCATTACCGCGAGGGCACCAAGCTGTACGATCTACGGCGCTATCGCGACGCGGCGCACGAGTACGAGGCCGCGTACGAAGCCAAGGACGATCCGGCGCTGCTCTTCAACATCGCGCAGGCGTACCGGCTCGCCGGCGACTACGAAGACTCGATCGCGTCGTATCGCGCGTTTCTGCGCAACGCGCCCGACGCGGCCAATCGCAGCGCGGTCGAGGCGCGCATCGCCGAGCTGCAGAATCTGTTGGCGGTGCAGCGCAAGCAGAACGACGTGCCGCCGCAGGGCACGCTGCCGCCGCGCGAGCCGGCGCCGAGCGCGCCGGCGGCCGTCATCGCGATCCCGGTGGCGACCGGGCCGAGCGACGTCGATCGCGCGCGCGGTCGCACGTTCCAGCGCGCCGCCATCGGCGTCTTCGCCGGCGGCGTGGCGCTGGCGGCGGCCGGTGCCGCCTTCGCCGCACTGGCGCATCAAGCCGGCGAGGAGGTCGCCGGCGCGCCGGTGTTCGAGCCCTCGACGCAGGCCCGCGGCAAGCTCGATCAGTCGCTCGCCATCAGCGGGCTCGCCGTCGGTGGCGTCGCGATCGCCGGCGGCGTGGCGCTATGGCTCTTCGGGCGCCACGTCGCCGTGGGGCGCTTCTGATGCGCGCCCTCGTCCTCTTCGCCCTCGGGCTCGGCGGCTGCCTCTACTCGCCGTCGATCAGCGACGACGTCCTTCAGTGCGACGACGGCCGCTGTCCCGACAACTTCTACTGCGCGAGCGACAACCGCTGCTGGCAGCGCGGCCACCTCTACGGCGGCGGCAGCGACGGCGGCGCCGATCTCTCCGCCGGCGGCGTCGGCGGCAGCTGCGGCGTCGCCTCCGACTGTGCCAGCGGCATCTGCAACCTGACGACGAACAGCTGCGCCGCCTCCGACTGCGGCGACGGCGTGCGCGACGATCAAGAGACCGACGTCGACTGTGGCGGCCCGAGCTGCCCCGGCTGCGCGACCGGACAGTCGTGCAGCGCCAACGGCGACTGCGCCAACCAGTTGTGCAACAGCGTCACCATGACCTGCGTCGCCAACAGCTGCGGCGACGGCATCCTCGACGGCACCGAGACCGACGTCGACTGCGGCGGCGCCTGCGCCACCAAGTGCAAGGAGGGCCAGGTCTGCTTGTCGTCGAGCGACTGCGCCCCGCCCGGCGCCTGCGACGGCACCCATCACTGCGTGGCCGCGCAATGCACCAACGGCGTCCAGGACAGCAACGAGACCGACGTCGACTGCGGCGGCACCGTGTGCGCGCCCTGCCCGCTCGGCAAGAAGTGCGGCGCCGGCGCCGACTGCGCCAGCTCGTTTTGCAACGCGCAGACCAAGCTGTGCGTCGCCGATCAGTGTCACGACGGCCTCAAGGACGGCAGCGAGTCGGATGTCGACTGCGGCGGCGGCTGCGCCACCAAGTGCGGTGGCGGCCAGATGTGCTCGGGCCCGAGCGACTGCTCGGGCACGGGCGTCGTCTGCGACGGCGCCCACGTCTGTTGCACGCCGAGCTGCAGCGGCAAGGTCTGCGGCTCCGACGGCTGCGGCGGCTCGTGCGGCACCTGCACGTCGACGACGACGCCGATGTGCGCCGCGAACGGCGCCTCCTGTCAATGCACCGCCAGCTCCTGCGCCAGCCTCGGCGCGCAATACCAGTGCAGCGGCGGCCAATGCGCGTGCGTGCCGAGCTGCGCCGGCAAGAGCTGCGGTCCCGACGGCTGCGGCGGGCAGTGTGGAACCTGTCCCGGCTACGCGCCGAGCTGCAACGCGGGCGTCTGCGAGTGCTCGGGCTCGTCGTGCTCGACGCTCGGTGGCAACTACACGTGCGTCGGCGGCGGCTGCAGCTGCACGCCGTCGACGTGCGCTTCGCTCGGCAAGGTCTGCGGTCAATGGTCGAACGGCTGCGGCAGCACGTTGAGCTGCCCCAACTGCGGCAGCGGCATGAGCTGCAACTCGACGGGCACGGAGTGCCTCATCAGCAACGGCGCCTCCTGCTCGACCCCCTCGCAGTGCGTCAGCGGCGCCTGCGAGTGCTCGGCCTTCGGCTCGAGCTGCCAGGCGACGGTGTGCTGCAACCGCGTGTGCGGGCAATGCGAGCTGTGCATCTCCGGATCCTGCACGCCGGTCCCCAACTCACAGACGCCCGGCTGCCACAATGGCACCAACGGCAACAACATGATCTGCGACGGCACCGCCACCTGCGGCGTCAACAACGGCGGCACCTGCGCGGCGAACTCGCAGTGCGTCTCCGGCTGCTGCGCGAACGCCTCGTGCCCGGGATATCCGACGCCGTGCCCATGCAACACGGGATCGTGCGTCTGCGAGACCAGCGGCTACTGCTTCTGATCTTGTAGCTCGCTCGGCGACAGAATCGATCGCAACTCGGCATCGCGACGCATGGCACCGCGCTTGCGTTGGCAGCGGCCATGACGCGAGGGATCTGGATTGCGGCGATTCTCGGAGCGAGCGTGGTCGCCCATGCCGACGGCAGTGGAAGCTGCACCGGCATGCTCGGCGGCACCGCCACCCTGGCCGTGCCTGACGCGGACGGCGCGTTTCATCCGCTCTCGCTCGCCGATGACAACCGCGTG
>DASXOU010000661.1:0-1876 GCA_036494045.1 Polyangia bacterium
GAGCGGCAAGCTGCTCTGCACGCTCTGCCCGCGCTATTGCCGGCTCGGCGAAGGCCAGGCCGGCTTCTGCTTCATCCGCAAGAACGAAGGCGGCGAGCTGGTCTCGCTCGGCTACGGCCGCACCACCGGCTTCGCCGTCGATCCCATCGAGAAGAAGCCGCTCGACCACTTCTTGCCCGGCACGCAAATCCTCTCGTTCGGCACCGCCGGCTGCAACCTCGGCTGTAAGTTCTGCCAGAACTGGGACATGTCCAAGGCGCGCCTCGACGACCTCGCCTCGGCGCCGGTCTCACCCGCGCAAGTCGTCGACCTCGCCGTCGCGCAAGGCTGCCCGTCGGTGGCGATGACCTACAACGATCCGGTGATCTGGGCCGAGTTCGCCATCGACATCGCCAAGGAGGCGCGCGCGCGCGGCGTGCGCTCGGTGCTCGTCACCGCCGGCTACGTCACCGCCGAAGCGCGCCCCGAGCTCTACGCCAACGTCGACGCCGCCAACGTCGACTTGAAAGCGTTCACCGAGGACTTCTATCACAAGGTCACCTTCAGCCACCTCGACCCGGTGCTCGAGACGCTGAAGTGGATCAAGCGCGACACCAACGTCTGGCTCGAGATCACCAACCTCATGATCCCCGGCCTCAACGACGCCGAAGCGGAGACGCGCAAGCTCGCCGAGTGGGTGGGCGCCGAGCTCGGCGACGATGTGCCGCTGCACTTCACGGCGTTCCACCCCGACTTCAAGATGCGCGACATCCCGCGCACGCCGTCGTCGACGCTGACGCGCGCCCGCGACATCGCGCGCGAGGTCGGCCTCAAGTACGTCTACACCGGCAACGTCCACGATCGCGCCGGCGGCACCACGTGGTGCCCCGCGTGCGAAGCCGCCGTCATCGAGCGCGACTGGTACGCCATCGATCCGGTCGGCCTCGTCATCGACGCGGCCGGCGCCGGCTCGTGTCGCGCGTGCGGCGCGGCCATCGCCGGCAGATATCACCTGTCGGTGCGCGCCAGCGACGGGCGCCGTCGCGGCCTCGGCCTCGTCTACGACTAGAACTCGAAGCGCTTCCGCGTCGTCTCGTTCGGCAGGATCATGACCGGCAGCGAGCGGTTGATCTTGAACTCGGGGTTCGAGAGCAGCACCGTGTGCTTGCCCGCCTGCAGCTTGACGCTCACCGGCGTCGGTCCTTTGTCGACGCCGTCGATCTTGACGTTGCACCACGGGCTCGACGCCAAGAGCAGCGTGCCTTCACCCTCGAGCTTGACCGGCGCCGGCTCCGGCCGCTTGGCGTCGGGCGACTGAATCGCCGCCAGCGGCTTCGGTGCCTCCCTGACCGGCGGCTCGCTCGCCACCGTCGGTGACGCCGTCGCCGCATGCCTCGCCGGCTTGTGCGTGCGCTTGCCCGACTTCGCAGCGACGGGCGCGCTCGCCTTCGGCTCCGTCTTCGCTTCCGCCGCCGTCTCCGGTTTCGCCGTCTCCGGCTTCGCCGTCGGCTCGAGCGGCGTCACCACCGGCCCGCTCGGCTCCGCCTTCGTCGCCGGCGCGCTCGCCGCCGGCTCCGGCGTCACCGCCGCCGGCGACGACTTGTGCAGGATGACGAACGCCGCGCAGCCGACCGCCACCACCAGCGCCGTCCCGATCACCAGCCATGGCGGCCGGCGCTTGAGCGGAGGCATCGCCAGCGACGCGATCGCGTCTTCCGGCGTGCGCAGCGCCCGCGTCATCGCCTCGAGCGCCACTTCCGGCGACTGGCGCACGCCCGAGTCGCCGGTGTGAATGCGCTGCTTGAACGCCGCGCGCTCGGCCGCGATGCGCTCGGCCTCGCGCGCCTGCGTCTCGCCGATCTCCTCGAGGTCGTCGTCGCCGAGCAGCGCCCCTTCT
>DASXOU010000662.1:0-5136 GCA_036494045.1 Polyangia bacterium
GACGACTTTCGCAACAACAACATCTTGACGTCGCTGTTTTACGCCGAGGCGGCGATGGACGGTGGCTTTCTGTTTTCGTACGCGGACATCGTGTTCCGGCCCGAGGTCGTGCGCACCGTGCTCGACACCGAGGGCGACTACGCGCTGGTGATCGATCGGCGCTGGGCCGAGGCGTACGTGGGGCGGCAGAATCATCCGGTCGAGGAGGGCGAGGTCGCGCGCGTCGACGACGGGCGGGTCACGCTCGTCGGCAAGAAGACGATGCCGCCCGCGGAGGCGACCGGCGAGTTCATCGGCCTGGCGCGCTTTTCCGCGCGTGCGGCGGAGCGGATGCGCGCGCAGTTTCACGCGCGCAAGGCGACGCTGGCTGGACGGCCGTACGGGCGCGCGCCCAAGTTCGAGGTGGCCTACTTGACGGATCTATTGAACGACCTCATCGAGGCCGGCGAAGTGATGCGGCCGGCGTTCATCGACGGTGGTTGGCGCGAGATCGACACCGTCGAGGATCTCGAGCGCGCCAAGGGCGTGGTGAGCTGGTGAAAATCTTGATCATCGATCAATTCTCCGAGGCGCACCTCGACGCGCTGCGCGCGCTCGGGCTCACCGTCGAGTACAAGCCGCAGCTCGCGGCCGACGAGTTGCCGGCGGCGATCGAGGACGCGAGCATCGTGGTTGCGCGCAGTAAAGAAGTGAAGGGCGCGGCGATCGCGCGGGCCAAGGCGCTCGCGCTCATCGTGCGCGCCGGCGCGGGCGTCAACACCATCGACGTCAAGGTGGCGTCGGCGCACGGCATCTACGTCGCCAATTGCCCGGGCAAGAACGCGATCGCCGTCGCCGAATTGACGATGGCGCTCCTGCTCGCGCTCGATCGGCGGATTCCCGATCAGGTGCGCGATCTGCGCGCGGGGGCGTGGAACAAAAAAGAGTACGGCAAGGCCGACGGGCTCTTCGGGCGCACGCTCGGCGTCGTCGGCACCGGATCGATCGGGCAGGAGGTGATCCGGCGCGCGCGCGCGTTCGGCATGCACGTGGTCGCCTGGTCGCGCTCGCTCGACGATGCGCGCGCGGCCGAGCTCGGCGTCGAGCGCATGCGCACGGTGCCCGAATTGTGCGGGCGCGCCGACGCGGTGACGCTGCACGTGGCGCTGGCGCCGGAGACGCGCGGGCTCATCGGCGAGGCGGCTCTGCAGCGCATGCGGCCGCGGACCATGCTCGTCAACGCGGCGCGCGCCGAGATCGTCGACGGCAAGGCGCTCGAGCGCGCGATCGCGGAAAAGCAGCTGCGCGTGGCGTCCGACGTGTTCGACGACGAGCCCAAGAGCGCGACCGGCGCGTTCGCCGACGCGCTCGGGCGCTCGGAGGCGGTCTACGGCACGCATCACGTGGGCGCGTCGACCAACCAGGCGCAGAGCGCGATCGCCGACGAGACGGTGCGCATCGTGCGCGCGTTCGTCGAGCGCGGCGACGTGCCCAATTGCGTGAATCTGGCGACGCGCTCGCCGGCGGCGTTTCAGCTCTTGGTGCGGCACTTCGACAAAGTGGGTGTGCTCGCCGAGGTGCTGGGCGCGATCCGGCGGCACAACATCAACGTCGAGGAGATGGAGAACACCGTCTTCGAGGGCGCGCAGGCGGCGAGCGCCAAGATTCGGCTGGGCGCGCGGCCGCCGGCCGAGCTGCTCGACGAGCTGCGCGGCAAGACCGCCGAGATCCTGCACGTCGACGTGGTGGAGCTGCCCGCGTGAGCATCGCGCTGTCGCCGTCATCCCAGTCCTGGGTGCGTGCGGCCTGCGCCGATGTGGGCACGCTGCTCGTCGATCACGCGCACTGCGAGAAGCGAGCGGCGTCGACGGCGGTGCGCTATCTCTTCAAGTATCCCGACTGGCCGGCGCTGGTGGGCGCGATGTCGCGGCTCGCGCGCGAGGAGCTGGTGCACTTCGAGCGCGTGCTGAAGGAGCTGGAGGCGCGCGGCGTGCCGTTTCGCGCGTTGCCGTCGGCGAACTACGCGGCCGCGCTGTTCGCGCTGGTCCGTTCTGCGGACGCGCGCGCGCGTAAGGTCGACGAGATGCTCTGTTGCGCGCTCATCGAGGCGCGCAGCCACGAGCGCTTCGTGCGGCTCGGGGCGGCGATCGACGACGCGCGGCTGGCGAAGTTCTACGGCGAATTGGCCGAGGCCGAGGCGCGCCACGGCGAGATCTACGTCGAGCTGGCGGCCGAGGCCGCGGGCGGCGACGTGTCGGCGCGGCTCGACGAGCTCGCCGCCGCCGAGGGCGAGATCGTGGCGCGGGCTGGCCAGCCCACCCGCATGCACTCGGGCGGCTAGGGGCGAGGCCGCAGCTCCGGGGCATCTCGCGGCGTACGTCCTCGCTTCCTCGGTCACGGGCCGGAGCCCGCTCCCTCGGGGGCTCCGGGCGTGCGCCGCGATCTGCCTCCGGAGCTGCGGCCTCGCCCTGCGCTCGTGTCGCCGGCAAAAGCGCTAGAGCAGAGCAGAGCAGAGCGGGTAGGGTCTACAGGCCCTGTTTCGGGAATGTAAAAAGTGGGGACGGTTGACCTCGGACCGTCGAGAAAAGCCCCAGCGGCGGCCGGGGAGGCTCGGCACGCACGCTGCAATTGCCGTCGGCCATGAGCAACTTCACGGTGCGCCGGATCCTCCTCGTGGCCTCGATGCTGTTCTGCCAGGTCGCGCTCGCCGACGACACGTCGAAGGACACGTCGAAAGAGTCGTCGGACAAGATCGTGACCGATAAGTCGGTGCTCGCCGATCAGCCACAGAGCGAGCTGCCGTTCAAGCTGCTGGCGGCGCTCAAGCCGGTGTCGATGGTCGACGTCGATCGCGTCGTCGAGTCGAGCGACCGCGCGGTGCAGGGCTGCAACCGCAACGGGCGGCGCGCCGATACGCTCGCCGTCCTCATGACCATGACCATCGACGCCGACGGCAAGGTCAGCGAGATCGAGGCGGCGCCCGAGAGCGAGGACAACGGCAAGGCCCCGGCGGAGGCGGCGTGCCTGGTGCGCGTGGCCAAGAAGCTCAAGTTCCCCGCAACCGGCACGGTCACGCACGTGCAGTACCCGTTCATGATCGTCTCGCGCATCAAGCCGACGCTGGCGTTCTAGGTCAGGCGGGCGTGAGCGCGAACGCGGTAGTGATGCCGGCGATGAACATGCACGCGGCGACGATCGGATGCGACCCGAAGAGCGCGGCGAGCGCGACCGCCAGCGGCAGCGCCGCGATGGCGCGCGAGGGTCGCGACGGCGTTGGCGGCGGCGGCTCGATCGGGATCGCCGGCGTGCGATAGGGATCGCCGAGCGGCGCGACCGTCGCCGGCGGCACCGACCGAACGCACGGCACGGCGATCAGCACCAGCACGCTCGAGACGAGGAGCCCGAAGCTCGCCAGGATGGCGACGAGCCCGAGCGCGAGAAATTCGCCGAACCACGCATGGAGCGAAAACGACGACGCCGCCACGGCAAGTCCGCCGCTGAACAAGATCAGACCGGCCATCGCCAGCTTGAACGCTGTCCTTGCCATCTCCATTGAACGCGCGCGGCGCGGCGCAGCTTCCCTAATGGCAGATGTCGGCGTTCGACGGGGCGCAGTCGCCGGCGGTGGTGACGACGCTCATGTTGCTGCAGCAGCTGTAGTTGGTGCGGCAGTTGCGGCCGAGCGTGGAGTCGCAGTGCGGCAGGCAGACCGAGACTCCCTCGATGGTGACGCAGTCGGCGGCGTTGGCGCCGTACTCGATGCAGCCGGCGACGCCGGGCGTGCACGCGCGCGTGCACATGCCGCCCGGGAGCGTGCGCGAGCCGACGTTGTGCATGCAGGTGAGCGGGTGGCCGGCGGCGGCGCCGGCGCCGGGCGCGCAGTCGTCGACGCACGCCTGGCCGAAGTCGGGCAGGTTGGCGCCGCCCATGTCGGTGTTGATCTCGCCGCCGTCGGAGAATTTGAACTTGGTGAAGTCGTCGATGGCGCTGCAGGCGCCGAGCGCGGCGGCGGCGACGACCAGCAAGGCGAACGCAAGGTTCCGCATTCGGCTATCTCCCATGGCTAATGCACCGACGGTTTGTGGCGCGCCTCGACGATGAACAAGATGGCGCCGGTGATCAGCGTCGCGCCGCCGACGGCGAGCAGCGTGTCGGTCGAGATGGTGAGCGCGCGGCCGAAGCTGACCTCGTTGCGTAGATCCTGGTTGCCGCCGTCGCAGACGGTGCCGCCGCACTTCATGACGAGATCGTTGTAGGTGAGGTGCGCAGTGACGCCGGTGCCGAGCGCGGCGACGAGGAGGCCCGCGCCGATGGCGCTCACGATCCAGCCGGCGACGAAGTGTCGCTGCGGCGTGGCCGGCGTCGCCACCGACGGGGCCGGCGCCATGACCGGCGGCGGCAGCGGATTGGCGCGCGCCGCTTCTTGATCGCGCCGCTGCTGATAATTGGCGATGCGCGTCTCGATGACCTCGCGGTCGGGCGCGTTGGGCCGCTCGGTCAGGTACTGCTGCAACGAGGCGATGGCGTCGTCCCAGCGGCCGAGCCGCTCGTAGCAGACGCTGATGTTGTAGAGCAGGTCGGGGCGCTTCGACAGGCGATGCGCCTCGAGGAACTCGCGGACCGCGTCGTTGTAGTTGGCCTGCTCGTAGTAGGCGGAGCCGGCGAGAAAGTGCGCCTTGGCGGCGTCCTCGTCAGCCTGCGAGACCTGCGCGCCGGCGGGCGCCGCGTAAGCCAGGATGGCGGCCGCGAGTGCCGCCATGAGAAGGCGCATAGTCCCGAAATGGTATCACAGCGACGAGACGAGCGGCGGGGCGGCCCCTAGCCCCAGCCGAGCCGCTTCGAGAGGATCTCCTTCATGATCTCGGAGGTGCCGCCGCCGATGGTGATGAGCCGCGCGTCGCGCCAGGCGCGGGCGATGCCGAACTCCTCGGCGTAGCCGAAGCCGCCGTGCGCCTGCATGCAGCGGTCGGTGACCTTGTTGAGCAGCTCGCCGGCGAACAGCTTCGCCATGGTGATCTCTTTGGTCGCGTCCTGCTTGCGGTTGAACAGATCGCAGGCGTGATAGGTGAGCCAGCGCGCCGCTTCCACCTCGGTGAACAGCTCCGCCATGGTGTGGCGCCACACCTGGAACTTGAGCAGCGGGCGCCCGAAGGCTTC
>DASXOU010000663.1:0-3590 GCA_036494045.1 Polyangia bacterium
TCTTGGTGACCATGCGCGCGTACGTCGTCCGCAGCCACGGCCGATCCGTCCTCGTCGTCTCCAGCGCCACGCGCGCGCGCGACAAGACCTCGTTCGCCTTCGCACGCTGCCCGAGCTCCAGGTAGATCGCCTGCAGCCACGACAAGCTGTGAAAATCGCCAAATCCGCTATCCAAGGCCTTCTTCGCCACCCACGCCTGCGACGCCGCCCACGACGACTCGTTGGCCTGCGCCGCTTCGTCCCACATCCCGAGGTGCACGAAGATGTGCGACGGCATGTGGCGCGCGTGGAACGCCTCGGGCGCGATGTCGGCGTAGCGCCGCGCCGCCGGCAGCGCCAGGATCGCATGATCGGGATCGTCGAACGCGTGGATGATGTAGTGCGCCGCGCCCGGATGATCGGGGTTGCGCGCGAACACCTCGAGGCTGAGCGCGGCCGCCTCGGCCTGCTTGCGGAACGCGGTCGACTTGCGATCGACGGTACCGAGGAGCGCGACGGCATAGAGCGTCGTCGCCTCGTCGTCGTCGGGCCAACGCTCGTGCAGCGCCCGCATCGCCGTCGCGTAGCGCTCGGCGCGCGCCGCCAGCTCGCCGTCACCGACGAGCGTGCGCGCGGCGGCGAGATAGGCGAGCTCACGCTGCGTCACCTCGGGATGCGCGGGCGCCGCGTCGAGCGCCTGCTTCTCGGCGGCGACGTCGTCCTCGCCCCAGACCGGATGATAATAGGTGAGCGCCTCGCCCCAATAACCCATCGCGAAGTCGGGCTGCGCGCGCGTCGCCTGGCGGAACTCGTCGCGCGCCTCCTCGTACCAGAACGAGTGTAGCGCCGCCACGCCGCGCGAAAAATGCGCCCGCGCCCCCTCGCCGCCGGTGACAGGAAAGTTGACGTGGCCGAGCGTCGCCGGCCCGCTCGGCTTCGCCGACGCGACCGAGCCGAACAAGAGCGTGAGTGCGAGGATCGCGCGCATACCGCGATGCTACTCCTAAGGCGTGATGGTGACGACGATGCTGTCGGGGTTGACGGTGACGGCGTAGCTGGTGAGCGGCTCGGTCGCCGGGCCGTTCTCGACGTGCCCGTCGGCGCCGAACTTCGAGCCGTGGCACGGACACTCGAAATCCAGGTTCTTCTGGTTCCACCCGACCGTGCAGCCGAGGTGCGTGCAGCGCGAGTCGACGGCGATGACGGTGCTCGCGTCGGTCCGCGTGACGATGATCGGATTTCCCAGCCCCGTCGGCTGCCCGCACACGACGCCGCCGACCATAGCCAGCTGCGGAAAGTCCGACAGCAGCAGCGTGAGCTGGTTGCTCGAGTCGACCGCCGGCAGCATCGCGCAGTTGGCGACGATCGCCTGCTTCAGATCGATGACCAGCGTCGTCCCCGTCGGCGTCACCGTCGCCGTCGTCGCCCAGCGCAAGAGGTCCGCCTTGGCCGGCCCGTGCAGCACGCGTCCGAAATTCGCCGACGCCGGATTGGCGTCGAAGCGCGACGAGTGGCAGGGACACTCGATCTCGAGCGTCGCGCCGCCCTTGTAGCCGAGCGGGCAGCTCGCGTGCGGGCAGCTCGACTGCACGGCGTTGATCGATCCCGACTGGTTGATGACCAGGATCGTGTTGTCGATGGGCACGTCGTAGCCGCGATCGTCGGTTGGCTGGATCTCCTTGCCGAGCTCGAGCGTGATGGCGCCGCCGTCGCTGGCGAGCTGCGGATAGAACTCGACCAGCAGCTGCACCGTGCCGTAGGCGTCGCCGATGAGCGGGTTGTCGAAGACGACGGCGTCCTTGACCGCCAGCGGCGTGTCGGGGCTGACCACGGTCATGACTTTGGCGAGCGGCGCCGGCGACACCGGATTGCCGCAGCCAGGTTGACCGACGCCGATGGTGACGAGCGCGCCGCCCGCGGCCGTAGTCTGGAGAAACGTCCGACGATCCATCTTCATCACCTCGGGCTCACCTCAAAAGACGAAAGCCAACGTGCCGACGCCCATGAACGCGAACGCGCCCCAGCCGATTACGAGGTGCGCGACCGCCATGTCGCGCTGAAACAACTTGCCGTCGGAGACGGCCATGAGCGGGCCCATCACGATCTGCGCCGCGAAGCACACCGTCGCCATCAGCATCGACATCTTGTGCAAGAGCGCCGCGTCGAGCTTGAGCGGCTTGGGATACGGATTCGGCGCCGACAGCGCCAGGATGCCGGTGGCGCCGAACATGATCGTAGTGCCGATGGCGAGCCCTTCGTGCGCCGTCGCGTAGACGCCGGTGTCGGTGCCGGCGGCCGTGTATTTGTCGTAGTAGTCGAGCGTGCCGATGATGTTGGTGACGGCGAGCGCCGCCAGCGTGGCGAAACCGAGCGCCTGATGCCACTGCAGGAGAGCGCGCCGCAGATGCACCTTGCGCTCGAGCTTGGCGATGCGCGCCTTCTGGGCCGCCTCTTCCGGTCCGCCGGCGGGCTTCTTGTTTTCGTTGAAGAGATCGAAGTTCATCTCGTTGCCCTGCGTCGGCGGCGCCGACGGCTCGGCGCGCGGCTGCATCGGCGCCGTCGGTGACGGCGTGGAGGGCACGACCGCGCCGGCCGGCGTGGCCGGCGTCGGCGCCGGCTGCGGCTGTTGCGCGTGGGCGACGGCGCCGAGGAGGACGAGGACGGCAAGCGAACGCATCGCGGGCATCATGACTCTCATCATCACGTCGGGCGTGGCGGGTGAATGGGGAGCTCGCTCAAGCGGCCGCGCGCGCCACGCGTGGCGGCGTGGAGGATCGACGCCGCGATCTCGTTGGGATCGATGAAGCTCGCCGGATCGGCGTTGGGCATGTCCTTGCGATTGGCCGGCGTGTCGATGGCCCCCATCGGGTAGACGATACAGACCCCGACCTGGGTTCCACGCGCCTCGACTTCGAGCGTGCGCAGAAGCGACGTCGCCGCCGCCTTGGCCGCGCCGTAGAGCGCGGTGCCGGGTGAGCGTCCGGTCCAGCCTGGCTCCGACGAGATGCCGCAGATGAAGCCGTCGCCGCGCGCGAGCATGCCGGGCGCGACCGCGCGCAACACGTTGAAGAGCGTGCGCACGTTGAGATCGAACATGCGATCGTAGGTGGCGGCGTCGCCGTCGACGATGCGTCCCATGGCGAAGCCGCCGACGGTGTGCACGAGCCCATCGACGCGGCCGTGGCGCCCGACGACGGCGTTGACCATGGCAGTGGCGCCCTCGAGCGTCGACAGATCGGCGGCGAGCGCGGTGGCGTGATGCTCGCGCGCGCGCTCGCGCACGTGATCGTCGTGGCGATCGACGAGCACCAGGCGCGCGCCGGCGTGGGCGAGCGCGCGCACGATGGGCCCGGCGAGCGCGCCGCCGGCGCCGGTCACGATGAAGACGCGGTCGGTCAACGGTGCCATGGCCGGCACCATATCACGCTACTCGGTGAGGACGAGCGCACTCCGGGCGGACACGCTCACCGACGGACCGGAAACGCTGGCGCCGCTCAGCTGATCGGTCAGTGTGCCGGTCGGCAGGCCGCTCACGGTCACGGGCGCGTCCGAGCGGTTGACGGCGACGTAGACTTTGTCGGTGCCGTCGACCATCTGGTAGACCCAGGTGT
>DASXOU010000664.1:0-13265 GCA_036494045.1 Polyangia bacterium
GCCGGTGGCCGCACACGCCGCCCGCGCGCGGGTGAAGCCGGCATCGGCCTCGCCGGCGCGCTCCAGCGGCAGGCGCTCGAGGCCGGCGGGCAGCGGCAGCGCGTCGTCCGTCGCCACTGCGGTGTGGACGTCGAGCTCGGCCAGCACGTCGGGCAGCGCCGAGGGCGTGGTCACGCGACCGTGCACGGCCTCGAGCGCGGCGGCGAAGCGCGCGCGATCGTCGACGAAGACGGCGGCGGGCGCGAGCTCGGCGAAGACCGCGCGCAGCCGCTGAAAGTCGCGCGACATCAGCGAATAGGCCGTCGAGATCGGCGCCACCGGCACGCCGGCGTACATCGCCGCCAAAGTCACGAGCGCGTGATCGATCGAGTTGCCCGAGAGGATCGCCAGCGGCCGCGTCGGCCCGAGCCCGGCGTCGAGGAGCGCGCCGGCGAGCCCGCGCGCCGCCGTCCACGCCTCGCCGTACGTCAGGCGCCGCCAGCCGCCGTCGGGCGCGCGCTCGGCGAGGAACAGCCGCTCGGGCGCGCGCTCGGCCCATTGCCCGAGCCGCGCCGTCAGCGACGGCGGATGCGCCGCCAGCGGCTGCGGCGACTCGAGCACGATGGTGCCGTCGTCGCGGCGGCGGCAGTCGACCTCGGCGGGCGCGAAATTCATGCGCGCAGGGTAGCGCAGCCGTCCTGCGCGCGAACGAAACACTTTGGCGTTGACTGACCGGCGGTCACTGACCTATGGTCACCCGCGACTGCGCCACTGGAGGGGACCATGCGCGTCGGAAAGCTCTCGGCCGCCATCGAATTTACCGTCGCTGCGCTCGCGTGCTGCGCCTGCTCGACCACGCCGGCCGCGATGGCGCCGGCGCCCGCCGCGCCCGGCCCGGCCGGCGCGGTCGCGCCCGCCGCGCCCAACGTCGCCGACTGCCGCTCCGGCGTCGTCGCCGGCGCGCCCATCAGCGCCGCGCCCGACACCTGGACGTGGGTCGACGTACCCGAGGCCAAATGCCGCGACGGCTCGGCGACGGGCATCGGCGTGCGCATGCATCCCGGCGCCACGCAGCTGGCGATCTACCTCGAAGGCGGCGGCGCCTGCTTCCACGACGCCTCGTGCGCCATCAACGACGTCCTGCAGAGCTGGAGCGAGAGCGACTTCGACGCGTGGGTCGGCGCCACCGGCTCGGCCGGCATCTTCGACACCACGCGCGACGACAATCCGCTGCGCGGCTGGAACATGGTCTACGTGCCCTATTGCACCGGCGACGTCCACGCCGGCGCCGCCGAGCACGTCGACGTCCCCGGCGACGACGCGCCCAAAGATCAGATGTTCGTCGGCTACACCAACATCGGCTGGTACCTGCGCCGCCTGGTGCCCACCTTCGCCGGCGCGTCGCACGTGCTCGTCACCGGCACCTCCGCCGGCGGCTTCGGCGCCGCGCTCAACTACGATCGCTTCGCCGACGCCTTTTGCGGCGCTCGCGTCACGCTCGTCGACGACTCGGGCCCGCCCATGTCCGACGCCTACCTCGCGCCCTGCCTGCAGCAGCGCTGGCGCGATCTGTGGAACCTCGACACCACGCTGCCCGCCGACTGCGCGGCCTGCCGCGGCGCCGACGGCGGCGGCCTCGTACATTACGTCGATTACTTGGCGCAAAAATATCCGACGCAGCAGCTCGGCCTGATCTCGTCGAATCAGGACAGCGTCATCTCGCTCTTCTTCGGCTACGGCGAGAACGACTGCGCCGGCCTGAGCGGCCCGTCGGCGCCGATGGCGGCCGCGACCTTCGAAGCCGGCCTCGAAGATCTGCGCGCCAACCATTTTTCGAAGCCGAACCTCGGCAGCTACATCGTCCCCAGCATCAGCCACACCTGGACCACGGCGCTGACGTTCTACTCGACCACCGTCGACGACACGCCGCTACCGACGTGGATGAACCAGATCGTCAACGAAGAATTTCCGACCCACGTCGATCCGTAGACTAGCGGCAGGTCGACCTGGCGAGCTCGTCTTTGACGACGACGCCGCCCTTCATCACGAACTTCACGCGCTCGAGCTCGCCGACGTCGGCGAGCGGATCTCCGGACACCGCGATGACGTCGGCGAAGTGGTCGCGCTCGAGCGCGCCGACGAGCCCGGGCCGCCCGAGCAGCTCGGCCGCCCACAGCGTCGCGGCGCGGATGGCGTCGAGCGCGGGCAGCCCGAGCCGGTGCAGCTCGACGATCTCGCGCGCGTTGTGTCCTTGCGCGTCGGCCGACGAAGCGTCGTAGCCGCTCGCGATCTTGACGCCGAGTTGGCGCGCGATCTGAAGGTTCTTGCGCCCGCGCTCGATGACGGCGTCGAGCCAGGCGATCGCTCCCGGGATCTTGGCCTTGGCGCGCGCCTCGGCGAAGGCGGCGCGCGTCGGCACCCAGAAGGCGCCCTTGGACTTGATGAGCGCCATCGAGCTGCGATCGCCGTCGGCGGCGTGCTCGATCGAGTCGGCGCCGGCGGCAAGCGCGTTGGCGATGCCGATGACGCTGTCGGCGTGCGCGGCCACCTTCTTGCCCTGCTTGTGCGCCTCCTCGACGACGGCGCGCAGCTCCTCGACGGTGAGCGTGGGCGTCTCCCAATCGGCGTAGACCTTGAGCAGATCGGCGCCGTGACCGAGCTGCTCGCGCGCGGCGCGGCGCGCCTCGTCGGCGCCGGTGACCATCTGCGCGCCCGTCGGAAAATCGGCGAGGTCGGGCGAGACGAAGAACGGGTGATAGGCGCCGGTGGCGGCGATGCCGCGCGTCGACACCATCATGCGCGGCCCTTCGACGAGCCCCTGGTAGATGGCATCGCGCAGCGCCCCGTCGGCGTAGCCCGAGCCTTCGCTCTCGACGTCGCGCACCGAGGTGAAGCCGGCGTGGAGTGTGGCGCGCGCGTTGGCCGCGCCTTCGAGCGCGCGGAATGCCTGCGACTTGGTGGCGAGGTTGAGCACGTAGCCGTCGGGCTCGTCGGGGATTCGCGCCATCAGGTGCGAGTGGCAGTCGATGAGCCCGGGCAAGAGCGTGGCGTTGCCGAGATCGATCACGCGGCTGCCGGCCGGCGGCTGCAGCCGTGCACCGGCGGCGCGGATCTTGTCGCCGTCGACGATGACGACGGCGTCGTGGACGAGCTTGCCCGCGCGCACGTCGAGCATGCGCGCCGCGCGCAGCACCACGACGCCATCGGCGCGCGCCGGCAGCGCACGACCGATCAGCGCGACGGCGAGCGCCAGCGATGCGATCGAGCGCGCGCTACAGGCCATCTGGCGAAGGCGCGCGCAGCGTCACCAGCGCGCCGCACTTCGGGCAGGTGTGCCCTTCGATGCCGAGCGCGCCGTTGTACGCGCTCAGCGTCTGCCCCGTCGAGGTGAACGGCTGCTTGCACGAGGGGCAGACGCGCTCGCCCGGGACGATGCGGTTGCGCGCATCCTCGAGCTCCTTCTTTTCGGTGGTCGTGAACAGGCCCATGCGCGCGAGTCTACGCTATTGTTCGCCCATGACCGAGGCCAAGCGACGGTCGTTCGAGAAGCTCCTCTGCGCGCGCCGCGACCAGCTCGTCGCCGAGGGCCCGCAGAAGATCGAGCCCAACCGCAAGGACGCCGGCGCGGTCGGCGTCGCCGACGAGGACGAGCAGGCGCTGTCGGAGATGCTGCAGACGCTGGCGTCGACGCGCAATCGCGACCACGCGCGCGAGCTCGCGGAGATCGAGCGCGCGCTCGGCAAGCTGCGCGGCGCGCCCGACGAGTACGGCGTGTGCGAGGATTGCGGCGACGACATCGCCGACAAGCGGCTCGGCGTGATGCCGTTCGCGCGTTTCTGCGCCGAGTGCCAGGCGGCGGCCGATCCCAAGCGCAACCTCGCTCGCAAGAGCGTCACGGATTACAAATAGCGCCGCTGCAAGAACCTCGAGAAGAACGCCGCGAACACCAGGACGATCCCTACGTTCGCCATCAGCCGCTGCCAGAACCGATTTCTGAAGAACAGGAGATCCACCGCGACCACCACTGCGATCATCGCCACGACGTAGAATACGATGGCTGCCTGTCTTCCCATCTAGCTGCCGTGGTGGCGGCAGCTTGCGTGGCCGCAGCCGCAGTCGTCGCCGCCGCCGGCTTGTGACGGCTGGGTGCCGGCGCAGAACTCGGAGCAGTAGAGGTCGCCGCGGTTGATGCGATCGGTCGGGACGGGGCAGTCGCAGCCTTCGTGCTTGCAGGTTTTCATGGTGCAGAAGGTGCGGCGGGAAACGGCGCGGACAAGCGAGCGAGCGTGCCTGTGGCTACTCGCCGACTTCCATCGACTTCTTGCCGCGGATCTCGATGCGGTCGCCGTCGACGGTGACGTCGCCGTCGAGCCCGCGCGCCTGCAGCTGCTTCAGGATCTTGTCGCGCAGCTGCGCGTCGGTCATGCCCGGCTCGCGCTCGTCGTCGATGCCGCCGACCTGGAAGTCCAGGTTCTTCTCGACGCCGCCCGACGCCTTGCGCACCACCTGCATCTTGCGGCCGTTGCCGTCCTCGGCGCCGATGCGCACCTCCGAGCCGTCGTCGCTGCGCTGCACGTCGACGGTGTCGGTGCTCCAGCCGGCGGCGGCGAGCTGCGCCGAGATCTCGTCGGCGATCTGCGCGTCGGTCTTGCCGTCGGTGTCGACGTTGATGTCGACGAGGTGCTCCTTGGCCATGGCATACACGCTCCCCCACACGCGCTCGGTGCGCGCGGCGACGGTGACTTTCGCGCCGCTCTTCCGCAGCTCGGCGGCGCGCCGCTCGGCCTGGGCGGCGCTCTTGGCCGGCACGCGCAGCTTGGCGACGCGCCCGGCGGCGTTGGTGACGGTGAGCTCGTAGCCGACGGTGCGCGAGTACGGCACCGGGCACACGAGGATGGCGGCGACGACGGCGACGGCGGCGGCCGTGGCCCAGAGCGGCTTATGCATTAGCTTCGACATGATGCTGCCTCCGGTTCGATGCGCGCGCGCGTCGGCGACGGCGCGCGCGGTTTGGTCGAGAGTCGGTAGCCGGCGCGCCGACGATTCGGCGAGCTCCTTCAGATCGAGCTCAATCTGGCTATCCGTGGTGTTGCTCATGACTCCTGCTCCTGCACGACGGGCCTTGCGACCCGTTCGCGTCGTTCGTAATGGCGGCGCAGCCGACCGCGCGCGCGCACGAGGCGCGACTTCACCGCCGAGAGGGATGACTTTTGCAGCGCGGCGATCTCCTCGAGCGAAAAGCCCTCGAGCTCGAACAGCACGATCGCCTCGCGTTCCGCCGGCGCGAGCGTGGCCAGCGCGCGCGCCATTCGTTGTGCTCCTTCGTAAGCGTCGCGACCACCGTCGGTGACGGCGACCTCGGCGCGGACCTCGTCGAGCGGCACCAGGCGCCGCCAGAAGCTGACGCGGTGGCGCGCGCGGTGCACGTTGATCAAAAGCGCGTAGAACCAGCTGCGAAAGCGATCGGCGTCGCGCAGCTCGTCGAGATGATCGAGCGCGCGCAAGACGGCCTCGTGAAACAGGTCGTCGCCGTCGGCGTGCGAACGGCACAAGCGGCGCGCCGTCATGCGCGCGCGGTCGTGAAGCGGCGCCAGGAGCTCCATCAGGCGCCGTTGTGTTTCGCCGTCGTTCATCGCCTTCATACCGGAGATGCTTTGGGCCGGGCGAAAAGTCGCAGCGATTTTCGCCGTCGCTATTTTACCTGCACGCAGATGCCGCCCGCCGACAGGCCGCCCTGATCGTCCGCGGTCATGGGCCCGTCGCCGCCCATCAGCTTCTGCTGCGCTACCGTGAGCTCGCGCGCGCCGGCGATCGCCATGTAGGTGTTGGCCCCGTCGGTCGGCGTGCGCGCGTAGCTCGATAGATCGACGCTGTAGAGCCCGAACTTGGGCCCGAACCCTTCGGCCCACTCGAAGTTGTCCATCAGGCTCCAGTGATAATAGCCGCGCACGTCGATCCCTTTTTGGCGCGCGCGATCGATCTGCTGAAGGATGCGCACGATGTTCTCCGAGCGGCGCGCGCCCACGTCGGTGGCGATGCCCGCCTCGGTGACGAGGAGCGGCAGCGTCGGATAGCGCTTGCCGAAGTCTTCGAGCACGTTGTAGAGGCCCGGCGCCCAAAACTCGTAGCCCATCTGCGGCACGCAATAGGTCGGATCTTTTGGCGGCAGGCAGGCGCCGAAGTCGAGCGGCTTGAAGCAGGGCGTCGCGTTGACCACGGGAAAGAAGCCGGGTGAGCCGGTGACGCCGATGCGCGAGTAATACTGCAGGCCGAGCCAGTCGAGCTTGCCCGCCCAGGTCGGGTGCGACTCTTCGGGGGTGCCGTCGAGGTCGGCGTCGAACGTGCCGTTCAAGATCGAGTCGGGCACGAGGTGGTGATAGACGTACTCGATGCGATCGCGCGCGGCGACGTCGGCCGGATCTTTCGACGGCACGTTGCCGTTCGCCGCTTCGAACCACGCGACCGACAGGCTCATGCCGACCGACGCGGCCACGCCGTCGCCGTCGGCGTCGATGGTATCGGCGGCCTTGATCGCCGCGTACATGCGGGCGTGCGCTTCGAGATAGTTGCGCACCACGTTCATGAAGGTCGGAAAATCGGTGAGCGCGTAGTTGAGCGCCGGCGGAAACTGCCCCACGCCGTACGCGGCCAACAGGTAATTGACCGGCTCGTTGACCGTGCCCCACTCGTCGACGCGATCGCCGTAGCGCGCCGCCATCATGCCGGCGAACACGGCCATCTTGTCGATGACCATCGGCCCGCCGGTGGGATCGGCGAGCCCGCACAGGTTGGCCGGGCCGACGCCGAACTTGCAGTCGGGGACGCGCGGATCGGCGACCCACAGCGGATTGGAAAAGTGGTGCAAGGTCACGAGCGGCTTGATGCCGGCGGCGACGAGCGCGTTGATGACGTCGTCGTAGTGCTGCATCGCGTCCTCGTCGAAGTTGCCGAAGGTCGGCTCGACGCGCGCCCACTCGATGCTGAAGCGATACGAGTCGACATGCAGCGCTTGCAGGAGCGCGATGTCGTCGAGCGCGAGCGTGTAGCCGTCGACGGCGTCACCGACGAAGGCGGCGCCGCTGCCGACGCCGCCCATCGCGGTCGACTCGGTGAAGGCGTACCAATCGGTGGCGACGTCCATATCCTCGATCTGCGTGGCCGCGGTGGCGACGCCGAAGCGAAAGCTGCCCTTGCCCGACGGCTGCGAGATCGAGCCCATCGCCGGATACGTCACGTCGCTGGGGCCGCTGCTGCAACCGGCGGCGGCGGCGAGCGCGACGACGAGCGCGCGCTTCATTGCGTGCCCGTGAACGAGCAGACGCCGTTGCACGTCTGATGCACCTGGCCGTCGGGCGCGAGGAACTCTTGAATCTGCTGCACGAGCAGCGGCAGCGCGCGAATGTTCTCGTGCGCGCCGTTGTCGACGGGCGGCGGCAAGTCGACGTCGGGCGGCACCGGCATCGGATGAATGTCCCACTGCGTGTAGGCCGAATCGAGCGGCGCGTCGGCGACGTCGACGCCGTAGACCGGCTGCTCGAGATCCATGCCGGGGATGCCGAGCGCGCGCACCAAGACGCGCGTCGCCAGGTTCGGCACTTGCGCGTCGTCGATCGCCTCTTGCACCAGGATTTGCTTGGCCGGCGTCTGCGGCAGCGGCGCGCCGATGACGTGCGGCGCGAACGAGATCGGATCGGTGTAATCCCAATACGACTGCAGGGCGGCGATGATCACCTGCTGATCGAGGAAGTCCGAGTAGACCGAGTCGAGCACGGTCTTGAGGCTCTGAAAGTCGTGCGAGCGCAGCATCATGAGGTTCCACATGCCGCCGGGCACGTTGAGCACGCCGCGCGTGATGTCGCGCGAGAGCGCCATGAAGGTGCCGCCCTGGATGCCGCCGTCGGAGATTCCGTAATAATAGATCTGGCTGCCGTCGGTGACGGCGTGGCCGTTGGCCTGCAGCATCGGATCGTCCTTCATCATCGTCAGGAACAGCCGCGTCAGCACCTGCGCGTTGACGTGCGCCTGCTGCAGCCGATCGCTGACGATGGGGAACTGGTTGAGGTCGCCGATGACGTTGGTGGTCACGGTCGCGACGTCGTAGGAGGCGAGGCCGATCCAGTCGGTGCCGATCTGCACCATGCACAATTGGTTGCCGACCTGTTTTTCGTAGTCCGACGACAGCTCGCTCTGCGCCGTGCCGAAGAGGCCGTGGCCGAAGACGATCACCGGCAGCGGCGCCGTCGCGGTGAGCGCGCACTGCGGAATGTGCACGACGAACGGCGCCGAGCCGGTGCCGCTGACGGCGGGATTGCCCATGGCGTCGAGGTTGAGCGTGGCGGTGGCGCTGTCGTCGACGAGAAAGTTGGGCACGTGGAAGGTGCCGACGATCTCGCGCCACAGGTTCGGATCGGTCGTCGAGTCGGTGACGCCGCTGATGTCGTAGTGGCCGCCGCCGTCCTCGAGCCAGGCGAGCGCGGCGTCGACCATGCCGTAGAGGTGCTGCGTCGACGAGACGTCGCTGGAAGTGTGCACGTCCCACGCGAGCGTGAGGTTGGAGTCGCGCGGCACGCCGGCGGCGGCGAGCGACGCGAACAGCGCCTCGTAGCTCGGCTGCAGCGACTTCAACGACTCGGAGAGCGCGCCCTTGTCGCGCAGCGCGCGGAAGCCGTCGGGCACGAGATCGTGGCCCTTGGGATCGCGCAGCCCCACGAGCGCGACCGCGTAGTGGCCCGAATTGGCCAGGCGCGCCATCGGGTGGATGATGAGCGACTGGCGATCGCCGAGCGACGGATCGGCGGAGGCGTCGAGCTCGGCGAAGAGCGGGACGCGCGAGTTGTCGGCGAGGTTGATGATCTGGACGGCGGCGCGCTCGTTGAGCGCGGCGGTGAGATCGCCGTCGGTGGGCAGATTGGCGGTGTCGACGCCGGCCTTGAAGTAGACGACGAAGGGCGTGGCCGGCGAGAAGCCGTCGCGGTTCTCGAGTTGATCGCCGCGGAACGGGACGCCGGTGGCGGTCTCGGGCCAGACGTTGGCGGCGACGGCGACGTGCACGCCGGTCGCGGTGGCGGCGTCGGCGACCTCGTAGAACGACGAGGGGAACGGCGTGGTGCAGTCGTCGCCGATGAGCGGGTTGCAACCGGCCGGCACCTCCGCCGGCGGCGGCGACGAGCAGCCGATGGTGAGCGCGAGCGCGAATAAGCCAAGACGACGCATCGAGGGCTCCTGGTCGTTCAACGAGCAGTCACATTATCATTGTCCCATGCTCGACAGAGCCATCGCGCGCGAGGCGGCCGATCGCGCCCAACCGGGACCGTTCTGGAACGTCACGCTCGCGGCCGGGCACGACCGCGCGCCGGGCGGCATGCGCTTCGCCGGCACCAGCGACGGGCGTGGCATCGTCGTCAGGCACGAAGCGCAAGACGGCGGCAATCCGCGCGACGGCTGGCCCAAGTCGATCTACGCGGCGACGGCGGGATTGCCGTCGCTGCACTGCTCGGTGGAGCTGGCGTGCGGCTGCGTCGGCATGCCTTCGGACGAGCCGACGTTGCTCCAGCATCGGCTCATGTTCGACATTCACGGCGGCGCGCCGTGGCCGCAGCAAGAGGCGCTGTGGCGCGTGCTCGCCGCTCGCTTCGCGCGGCTCGGATATCGCGACGAGACGCTGGTCGATCGCTATCGCTGGCGACTGCGGGAGGCGCTGCTGGCCCTCGGCGGCGCGGCGCTCCTCGGCGCTCATGGCCTCGACGAAGCAGCGGCGCGACCGAAATCGCCGCCAACCAGCCGACACCCGAAGAGCGCGCGCTCATCGCGAAGCTCATCGCCGAAGAAGCCGCCAAGCGCGCCCGCTAAATCGGCCCTACTTGATTGGGCACCGTTTTGATTGGGCACCTTTGAGACGTGCGCCGGCGCAAGCGAGGCCTGCGGCCGCAGCCGATCAACTCTGCAAAGCGGCGAGTAGCTTCAGGACAGTCTGCTTGGCGTCGCCAAACAGCATGACGGTGTTGTCGCGATAGCAGATCGGATTGTCGACGCCCGCGTAGCCCGCCGCCATCGAGCGCTTGAGCATCACCACCCGCGCCGCCTTCCACGCCTCGAGCACCGGCATGCCGTAGATCGGGCTCGTGCGATCTTCGAGCGCCGCCGGGTTCACGATGTCGTTGGCGCCGATGATCATGACCACGTCGGTGTCGCCGAAGTCGTCGTTGATCTCGTCGAGCTCCTTGACGAGGTCGTACGAGATCCCGGCCTCGGCCAGCAGCACGTTCATGTGTCCCGGCAGACGCCCCGCCACGGGATGGATCGCGAAGCGCACCTTCACGCCGCGCGACGTCAGCAGATCGGTGATCTCGCGGATCGGATGCTGCGCCTGCGCCACCGCCATGCCGTAGCCGGGGATCACGATCACCGAGCGCGCCGAGCGCAGCATCTCCGCCGTCTCGGGCACGTTGGTCTCGCGCACCTTGCCCGCCGGCGCCTGCGCCGCGCCGCCCGCTTTGGCCGCCGGCTCGGCGCCGAAGCCGCCGAACACGACGTTCCAGATCGAGCGGTTCATCGCACGGCACATGATCGCCGACAAGATCGCGCCCGACGAGCCGACCAGCGCGCCGGTCACGATCAACAGATCGTTCGACAGCATGAAGCCTGCCGCCGCCGCCGCCCACCCCGAGTAGCTGTTGAGCAGCGACACCACCACCGGCATGTCGCCGCCGCCGATCGCCATCACCAGGTGCGCGCCGAGCAGCGACGCCAGCGCCGTCAGGCCCAGTAGATAATGAAGGGCGTGCGCCGGATCGGCGCCCCAGCCGATGATGCCGAGCGCTACAGAGCCGCCGACGAACGCGAGGTTCAAGATGTGGCGCCCGGGCAGGAGCAGCGGCCGCGAGCCGATCGTCCCGCGCAGCTTGCCGAACGCGATCACCGAGCCGGTGAAGGTGACCGCGCCGACGAACACGCCCACCTGCACTTCGACGTAGTGCGCGAGCTCGATCGACGAGCCCGCCTCCATCAGCGTGCCGATGCCGACGAGCACCGCGGCCACGCCGACGAAGCTGTGCAACACGGCGACGAGCTCGGGCATCGCCGTCATCTGCACGCGCGCGGCCACGAAGCTGCCGACGAGCGCGCCGAACCCGAGCGCGCCGGCGTAGAGGATGAGGACGTCGTGGCTCGAGCGCGTGGTCTCGCCGACCTCGAGCCCGAAGAGGCCGACGACGCTGACCGCGATCGCCAGCACCATGCCGACGATGCCGAGGAGGTTGCCGCGCTGCGCGCTCGCCTGCGTCGACAGGCCGCGCAAGCTCAGGATGAACAGGATGCCGGCGACCAGGTAGACGACGGTCGGTACGGTCGTGGGCATCATGTCAGCGCCTGAACATCTTGAGCATGCGCGCGGTGACGCGGAATCCGCCGGCGACGTTGACCGCCGCGACCAGCACGGCGACGGCGCCGAGCCACGTCGTCACCGACAGATCGCGGCCGCGGCCGAGCAGCAGCCCGCCGATCAAGATGATCCCCGACACCGCGTTGGTCACGCTCATGAGCGGCGTGTGCAAGGCCGGCGTCACGTTCCAGATGATGTGCCAGCCGACGATGCACGCCAGCACGAACACCGTCATGTGCTCGAGCAACGACGGCGAGCCCCACAGCCCGAGGACGATCAAGATCGGCAGCGCGATCAGCCCCGCGATCCGCATCGGCCACGGCGACATCGCCGTCTCGACCAGCGCCGTCTTGTGCGTCCCCGTCGGCACGCCCGGCGCCGGCGCGCCCGCACGCACCGAAACTTTCGGCGGCGGCCAGGTGATCTTGCCTTCGTGCACGACCAGCGGCCCGCGCTGCACCTCGTCGTCGTAGTCGAGCGTGACCTTGCCGTCCTTGGTCACGAGCTCGACCAGCGCGAACACCGTCTGCGCGTAGAGCTCGGACGCTTGCGGCGCCATGCGGCTCGCCATGTCGGTGAAGCCGAGGATGGTGACGCCGAATTTCTCGACGGCGCGCCCGGGCTCGGTGAGCGCCGAGTTGCCGCCCTGCTCGGCCGCGAGATCCACGATCACCGAGCCGTGCGGCATCGACACGATCGCGCCCGAGGTGATGAGCTTGGGCGCCGTAATCCCCGGCACCAGCGCCGTCGAGACGATGATGTCCGACTGCTTGGCGTGCTGCGCGATGAACGCCTGCTCGGCCTCGAGGTACGCGTCCGACATCTGCCGCGCGTAGCCGCCTTCGCCTTCGCCGGTCTCGTTCTTCCACTCGAACGGCAAGAAGGTCGCGCCCAGCGACTGCACCTGCTCGCGCACCGTCGGGCGCGTGTCGAACGCCGAGACCACCGCGCCGAGCGAGCGCGCGGCAGCGACGGCCGCCAGCCCGGCGACGCCGGCGCCGATGACGAGCACGCGCGCCGGCTTGATGCGCCCCGCCGCCGTCGTCTGCCCGCCGAGCGGCCGCCCGAAGTGCGCCGCCCCTTCGATCACCGCGCGATAGCCGGCCAGGTTTGCCGTCGCCGAAAGCGCGTCCATGCGCTGCGCGCGCGTGGTGCGCGGCACCGCGTCCATCGCCAGCACCGTCGCCTTCTTGGCCTGCAGCTTCTCCAGGAGCTCGCGGTTCTGCGCCGGCCAGATGAACGACACCAGCGTGACGCCGTCCTTCAAGCGCGCGATCTCGTCGAAGTCGGGCGCGCGCACCTTCAAGATCACGTCGGCGTCGCGCCACACGGCGATGGCGTCGACGATCTTGGCGCCGGCCTCGATGTACGTGGCGTCGACGAAGCTGGCGGCCTCGCCGGCGGCGGCCTCGACGAGCACGTCGTAGCCGAGCTTCACCAGGCGCGTGCAGGTTTGCGGCGTCGCCGCGACTCGGCGCTCGCCAAATACCGACTCCTTGGGAATTCCAACCCTGAGGCGTGTTGCGGTGCGCGGAGGTGCAGCGGCGGCGTCCGTCATCGAAGCGCGGCCAGCCTACCGCATGCATGGCAGCGCGTCCATGCGATACTTTGCCGCATGCGGCTCGCGATCTGTGGCCTCGCGCTCGTCGCCGCGACGATGGCCGGCGCTGCACGCGCCGACGTCACGACGCCAACGCCGACGCGGCCGACTCCGAAGCCGAGCGCCGCCGGCGAGGTGCCGCGCGTGCTCCTCGCCGAGTGGCGCAAGGCGGAGAACCGCGCCGGCTGCGCGCCGCTGTGGTTCGACGACGTCGACGCCGGCGTGCCGATTCGCGCGCGCTACTTCGGCGGCGGCTGGGGCGTCACGGTGCGCAATCCCCGTCGCTGGGGCGTCGCCGGCGCCGGC
>DASXOU010000665.1:0-13442 GCA_036494045.1 Polyangia bacterium
TGACATGGCCCATCTCGGCGGCGGCGGCGGCGAGGGCGGAACGTCGGGCGGTCAGGGCGCCGACATGGACCTGCCGCCGGGCGGCGACGATCATTCCGACGGCGGCGGCTCGGGCGCGCTCGGCGACGGCGGCACGTTCACGCCCGAGCCGGGCGACATGGGCACCGTCGCGCACGCGCCGCCGGGCACGCTCGCCGGCGTGGCCGTGCTCGGCGCGGGCAACGACTTCCGCGACGTGTCGACCGACGAGGGGCAGGGCGTGTGGGCGACGACGACCAGCACCGTCTATTACTTCCACGGCGGCGCGACCTCGACCTACAACCAGGCGAACGGCCTGGCGCAAGGGAAGTCGACCTGGGTCGACGACTATTGGTGCATGGGCGACGGCCTGCCCTGCCCGTACACGTGGAACGTTTCGTTCACGTCGGTGGCGGGCGGCACGCCGGGTGAAGTCGTCGTCGGCAACATCGGCTACATCGCCGATCGCATGAACGTCGATCCGGCCTCGGGCGCGGTGCAGACCGTGGTCGGCTTGCAGGTGACCTCGACGCAGCAGTCCGATCCGTCGGAGCTGCAGGAGCAGCAGCAGCGCGAGGTCGCCTCGTGGAAGGTGATCGTGGATCTCGCGGGCACGTACAACGGCACTGCGTACATGGGCGGCTGGCACGGCACGAGCGCGTTCCACAACATGGGCTCCTCGCGCACCAGCGGCATCTGCGGCGCGGGCTGCGCCGATTACGAGGAGCACATCCACGGCTTCTTCGACGGCGGCACGCAGCCGGGCGGGCGCGACGTGCACGCGCTCGCAATTACCGACGAAGGCGATCTGTGGATGGGCGACGCCGACGTGATCTCGTTCGTGCCGCAGCGCTCGGCGGGCGCGAACGCCGACTTCTTCCAGCCGGTGGCGATCCCGGGGCAGCCGGGCTCGTCGTCGCTCGACGTGTTCCCGGGCGTGAACGACAACACCTACGGCCTGGCGCTCGACAAGGCGGGCGGCATCTACGTCGCGTCGTACGGCAACGGGCTCGCGTATCTGGCGCCCGGGAATTACTCGCCGACCTATTGGTCGGAGTCGGACAAGCTGCCGCAGAATTATCTGACCGGCGTGGCCGTCGATGCGTCGGGCGACGTGTGGATCGGGACGGCGACGGCGGGCGTGGTGCGCTATCAGCCGTCGAGCGATACCTGGGTCTATTACACGACGGCGTCGGGGCTGCCGTCGAACGACGTGCGCGCGGTCTATCTAGACAAGTACGCGCCGTCGGGGCGCGCCATCTACTTCGCGACCGACAACGGCGTCGCCGTCTACACCGGCCCGTGAGCTAGGCGGCGGCGGCGCGCGGCGGCGCGAAGATCTTCCGCATCACCTCGGGCAGCCACGCGACCTCGGCGCCGTCGAGGATCCCGGCGGCGCGCAGCCGGCGGTGACACTCTGCCAATCGATAATGGGGTATCGACGGATAGAGATGATGCTCGATGTGATAATGCACGTCGTGCGGGAAGAGGAGCCAATAGAGGTAGAAGGGCACGAAGTTGGTGCGCGCGGCCTTGAGCGGAGTGGTGATGTCGTCGACGGCGCCGTGCTCCATGATCGCGCGCAGGCGCAGGATCGCTTGTAAGAGCGTGATCGCGGGGATGAACCAGAGCAGCAGATACCAGCGCCAGAAACCCATATAGATCGATAGTAAAACGAATGCGATATTGGCGGCGAGGACGAGCTTGCGCTCGCGGCGCGCGGCGGCACGCAGCCCCGGCGCGGTATCGTCCATGCGGCGGACGCCTTGCGGCTTGCCGACGAAGTAGTAGTAGTTCTTGATGACGGTGATGCCGGCCAGATCTTTGGCCAGCTTGCGCACGAGATAGCCGCGGCCGCGCGGATAGCCGGCCATGAGCGCGAGATCGGGATCGAGCGGCTCGTAGAGATGATTGTGGTGGATGCGGTGGATGACGCGGTAGGTGAGCATCGACAGGCCGAGCGGTGCGGCGACGAGGAAGCCGACGAGGTCGTTGAGCCGGCGGTTCTTGAAGGTGCGATAGTGCGCGGCTTCGTGCGCGAGGACGGCGAGCGCGTGCTGTGCGCCGACGACGCCGACGAACGCGGCGGCGACGATCAGCGCATGCCACCATCGGCCGCGGGTGACCACGGCGGCGGCGATGCACGCGGCGGCGAGCGCGAAGGTCCTCAGCATCGACCACAGGGCGCGCCACGGCGACAGGCGCGAGAGCGCGCGCACCTCGTCGGGCGCAAGTCCGCGCCGCGCGGGAACGCGGAATTCTTCGCCGGCGCGCTCACTCATCGTCGTCTCCACCGTGGGGCGCGAGCGCCTTGGCCAGCAGCGTCGACAGCGTGCGCCGCTCGGCGACGGTGAGGCCGCGGAACACGTCGTTCTCGGTTTGGGTCAGCGTCTCGAGCAACGCGTTGGCCTTGCGCTCGGTCCAGGTGACCGGCATCAGGCGATAGGCGCGGCGATCGCCTTCGACCGATTGGCGCTTGAGCAGGCCCGCGCGCTCCATGCGGTCGACGGCGCCGGTGAGCGTCGAGCTGCCGAGCATGAGGCGCGCCTGCAGCTCGCCGATGGTCATGGCGCCTTCGATCCACAGCGTCGCCAGGATGTGCGCCTGCACGCTCGAGATCTCGAAGGGCAAGAGCGCGCGGTTGTAGACGCGCGCCATGACGCGGAAGAGCTTGCCCAACTGGTTGGGCACGGAGTCTCGTAGCCGTGAATCACGTGTACGAGAATCTCGCATACGAGATAAACTAGCGCGCGCTGGACGCGGCGTCAAGCGTGCCTACCTTCAGCGCCGTGCTCATCCTCCTCGACATCGATGGGACCCTCGTCGATACCAATTATCTTCATGTGGATGCCTGGGCGCGCGCCTTCCATGCCGTCGGGCTGGTGGTGCCGCGGGCGGCGATCCATCGCCAGATCGGCAAGGGGTCCGATCAGTTCTTGCCCAGGTTCGTCAAAGATCCCAAAGCCGCCGAGCGCGCCGATGCGCTGCATCTCGAGGAGTACGGCAAGCTGGCCGCGTTCGGCTTCGCGCTGCCGGGCGCGCGCGAGCTCCTCGAGATGCTGCGCGAGGGCGGGCACCAGCTGTGGATGGCGACCTCGGCCAAGCCGGAGGAGATCGCGCAGCGGCTCGACGCGCTCGGCGTGCGCGAAGAGATCCTGGCCGGCATCGTGTCGTCGGGCGACGTCAAGCGCTCCAAGCCGTATCCCGACATCTTCCTCGAGGCGTGCAAGCGCGCGCACGGCGAGCTCGACAAGACGCTCGTCATCGGCGATACCGCGTGGGACATGGAGGCGGCGCGCGCGGCCGGCCTGCGCGCGGCGGCGGTGCTCACCGGCGGCGCGTTCTCGCGCACCGAGTTGGTCGCCGCCGGCGCGCACGCGGTCTACGAGGATTGCGCGGAGATGGTCGCGCGGCGCTTTCCGCGCGAGCTCACTTGAGGCGCTTGGAGAGCCAGGGCGAGTCGGCGTCGACGAAGCGCCACGGCTTTTTCGCCCACGGCCCGGCGTAGTCGACGCCGATGCGCGGTGTGGCGGCGACGTTCACGCGCTTGCGATTGCGCCGCTCCAGCCACACGGTCGCGGCGGCGACCAGGTCGGCGCCGTTGTGCGCGCGGTTGATGGCGAGTGCGCGGCACAGCTTGCCCGGCCCGTCGGTGCCGCCTTCCAGCGGCGGCACCGGCTCGAGCGCGCGAATCAAGACGGCGGCGGGCGAGTCGCGCGGCTCGCACACGATGTTGAACATTTCGTACATGCCGTAGATCAAGTAGACGTAGGCGTGGCCGGGCGGGCCGTAGAGGGTCTCGGCGCGCTTGGTGCGGCCGAAGCGCGCGTGGCACGCCTGATCTTCTTCGTGCACGTAGGCCTCGACCTCGACGATGCGGCCGGCGCGCTCGCCGTGCACGAGATACAATCCGAGGAGCTCGGGCGCGACCTCGAGGCACGGCCGCGCGAAGAACGAGCGCGCCAGCCGCGACATCAGATCTGCGGCGGCTCGGCGAAGAGCAGCCGCTTTTGATCGATGCGCTCGAGCACCGGCATCACGCGGCCGTCGGCGGCGAGCGCGTCGTAGAGCCCTTGCGCGACGCGGCGATAGGAGTCGCGATCGAGCGCGCCTTGCAAGAGCCGATAGCGCAGGAGCACGAACGCGGTCTGCGTGACGTCCATGAGGCAGTAGTTCTTGATCGACTGGATCTGGCCCGCGTTGTAGAGCCCCTCGACCTGGCTGCCGTCGACGCCGACCTTGCCCGGCAGGCCGATCACGTGCGCGACGGCGTCGAGCGAGCCGACGCGCGCGGCGCCGTGCTCCGAGAGAAAATCGTAGAGATCGATGTGGCCGGCGTCGGTGTAGCGGTAGCGATAATCCCTGTCGTTGAAGAAGAAGTGCAGCGGCACGCCGTGGCGAAGGCAGCGCAGCATGATCACCGGCAGGTCGAAGCTGCGCCCGTTGAAGGTGACGAGGTGCGGCCGCCACTGCTCGACGAACGACGAGAAGTCGGCGAGCATGCCCGGCTCGTCGTCGTGCTCGCCGATGACGCCGATGCGCTTGAACGCGTAGAGCTCGTCGAGCCAGAGCACGCCGATGACGATGGGTCGATGCGCGTAGAGCGGCGGAAACGGCTTCTCCGTGCCGCTCGGCTGATCGGGCGGCTTGTAGAGCTCGGGATCGGGCACCGTCTCGATGTCGAGGATGAGATAGCCGCGGCTCATCGATGGCGCTCGCTCATGGCGCGCATCATAGCGGCCATTCGAGCGTGAGGCCCGCGACTTCGGCGTCGCCGAAGCCGGCGTGCGCCGAGCCGCTGTTGAAGTAGTGGCCGTACGAGAGCTGCAAGATGCCGTCGGCGAGCCAGTCGTGGCCGGGCAGCCAGCGCCAGGTATGGATGCCGCGAAACTGCACGACCGCGCTGAGCTCGAAGAACTCGGAGTCGAAGTTGCCGAGCTTGGGATCGGCCGTGAAGAACTTGGGGGGCGCGCCCGACGCGGTCTCGCGCGACGAGCGCAGAAAGCAGGTCTTGCAGGGCAGGCCTGCCGAGTCGTCGCCGAGGTAGGCCGGGTGCACGCCGTCGTTGGTGGCCCAGAAGCTGACGTGGTTCTGCGTGTAGTAGCGGCCGGTGACGCGCCACTCGATCGGCCCCGTCGGCACGTACATGCGCAGCTCGGGCGCGTGCGACAACAGGCCCCAATCGTCCCAATAGATGCGATACGCGGGACGGAAGGCGAGGTACGGCATGATGCGGCTCGGCACCGGCACCAGCCAATAGAGCGCGCCCGCCGCCGCTTGTCGGATGCGCTGGAACGGCACCGACTCGCGCGCGGGCGCGCCGCCCATGTTGACCTGGCGGTAGACGTTGGCCTGCCAGCCGTTCTGCGCGGTGCCGAAGCCGACCACGCCGAGCTCGTAGGTCGCGGTCAAGAGCAGGCGCCGCGTCAGCGTCTGCGTCAGCGTCGTGACCGCGCGGATCGTCTGCAGCCCGCCGATCGGGTTGTAGGTGGTCGGGCTCATGCGCAGGGCGACGCGATCGTTCGAGTAGCCGAGCGACGCCGAGATCAGCGTGTTCTTCTGCGGCGACGACCAGAGCGCGCCGAGCGACGCGAAGTGCGACCAGTAGTCGCTCTCCGCCGAGTACGAGTACGAGCCGGTCAGCAGCATGGGGCCGATCGCCTGACCGACGGAGACGCCGACCTCGTTGCGCAGCTCGGTGAACGGCTGATCGGCCTTGACGCCCGCGGCCGCCGACGCCGAGGTGATCGCGTCGAGGAGATAGTGCGCCGAGATCTGCGTGCCCGTCGGCAGCTGCTTGGCGATGTCGATCGCCGGCTGCACGACGCGGGTGTTGCGATCGCGCCAGTAGTTGCCGCGCAACGTCACCGTGTCCATGTCGGCGACGGCGAGCGCCGACGACGCGACGATGGCGACAGCGACGAGGCTGCGAACGAGACGGCGCACGTCGTCGTTCGTCAGTTGCAGCCGCAGCCGCCGCCGGCGGCGCCGAAGCCACCTTCGGAGCCTTCACGCGAGCTCTGCCAGTGCGCGCGGAAGCGATCTTCCGAGGCCTCGGCGGTGGGGCGCATGGGGCGGAGGCTCAAGTCTTCGCGCTGGTACGGCTTGACCGGAGCGCATCCCGAGCCGGCCGTCCCGGCGACGGCGAGCAGGAACAAAGCGAATACAAATTTCATCGCGCGCGATGTTGTGACAAAACAAATGCGCGCGCAAGGGCGACGGCGGGCTTCAGCATCGTCCGCGCGCCGGCGCGCAGCCGCTCGTCGCTGGCGATGGCGCGCGCCAGCGGCGGCGACATCGCGTAGTAGGCGGCGACGGCGAGGCGGCCGAGCGGGTTGGTCAGAAGCGCGCCGTCGCGCAGGCGGCGCAGCGCCGCGACGTCGCCGTCCATTGGCGTGCCGTAGGCGGCCGTGGCGATGAAGCAACCGTGCAGCGTCACGAACTTCTGTACCGACGTCACCGCCGAGGTGAACGCGGCCGGCGACGGCTGTCCGCAGGCGTTGATGGCGCGGATGCCCACGTAATATTGCGTCTGCGCCTTGAGCCCGCTGACCGTCGCCGTTTGCGCTTGTCCGGGCGAGCCCGGCGCCGGCGGCATGCCCGACGGGATGCCGTCGCCGAAGAACGCGTCGCTGAGCGGCGACTTCGCTTGATAGCGGATCTCGTAGCGGCGCGGCTGATCGAGCGCGTCGGTCCACTCGGGCGCGTCGAACGTGAGCGACAGCGAGGTGTCCGACGGCGTGGCGATCAAATTCGTCGGCGTCGCCGGCGTGCGGCAGCCCTGGCAGCCGTTGGCGAACGCCTTGACGCGCCAGGTGCCGTCGGCGTCGGTGATCTCTTCGAGGCGGCCGATGCCGCTGCCGGGATCGTCGTTGAGCGTGCCGTCCATCGGATGCAGCGTGCCGGTGGCGCCGTCCCAATCGCCGTAGCCGATGGCCGTGTCGGTGACCGCGGTTTCGGGCGTGCCGTCGATGGCGACGGGCACCGCGTAGACCACCGACGGCTGGCCGAGCGCGTCCTTGCCGAAGCCGCGCAGCTCCTGGTTCTTGTCGGGGAACGACGGATAGGTGTGCGTCGAGTTGAAGTCGCCCTCGAGGCTGGCTTCGACTTTGACGACGTATGGCCCGCCGGCGAGCGTCGACGGCACGGCCCAGCGCACGTCGGGATCGAGGATCTGCCCGCCGGGCGGCGTGGCGCTCGAGATCGCCGACAGATCGTTCTGCGCGGCGAAGGTGCGTGCGTCTTGCGAGTCGTAGGCGCCGAACGTCGTCAGATCGGCGCGCGGCGGGTAGTACGAGATCATGCCGCTCGCGTAGATGCCCTTCGAGCCCGTGAACTGCGAGGCGCACGAGATCGCGTCGAGCGGCACGTTCGAGGGCGGACAAAAGAAGTTCTCCGTCGACGAATAGGCTTCGTGATAGCCGATCGAGTCGTCGTCGGGATCGACGCCTTGCGAGCCGCCCATCACGATGTACGGGTATTGATGGTTGCGCGTGTGCGCCCAGACCGGCAGCACCATCTCGCGGCGGCCGTACGGCCAGCGATAGGCCGACTTGAACTTGGCGTTGCCGGGGCGGTTGCCGAGGCCGAGCGCGCCCGTCGAGCGCGTGACGTAGGCGGTGTCGATGTAGCCGCCGTTGGCGTCTTCGATCCACACGGCGATCTGCAGGAAGTTGGTCGGCTGGAAGCTGATCTCGACGAGGCGGCAGCTGCCGTCGGCGATCGCGTCGGCGGGCAAGAGCGCGCAAAGCGCCAGCAGCGCGAGCGCAGGCGCGCGGGTCATCGAAGGTGCCGGGCCGCGCGCAATCCGGCCTCGGCGACGTCGACGATGGGCCGCAGGATCTTGCGCGCGCCGGCGCGCAGCCGCTCGTCGGAGGTGATGGCGCGCGCGATCGGCGGCGACATCGCGTAGTAGCCGGCGACGGCGAGCCGCCCGAGCGGATTGGTCAAGAGCGCCTTGTCGCGCACGGTGCGCAGCGCATCGATCTCGTGCGCCATCGGCGTGCCGTACGCGGCGGTAGCGATGAAGCAGCCGTGCAGGACGGCGAACTTCTGCATCGACGTCTGCGTCGAGGTCACCGCGATCGGCGAGGGCGCGTCGCACACGCTGAACGCGCGCACCGCGACGTAATAGTTGGTCTGCGCCTTGAGCCCGCTGATGGTCGTCTGCACCGTCGCGCCTTGCATGCCCGGCGCCGGCGGCGTCTGGTCCGACGGGTTGGCCAGCGTGAACGTCGAGTCGTCGATGGCGGCGTCGCGATAGCGCACGTCGAAGCGATTGGTCGGCACGCCCGTCGACGCCGAGGCGAAGCTGACGTCGATGGAGGTGTCGTTGGGCGTGACCGTCAGGTTCACCGGCGCCTCGGGCGCCTCGCAGCCGGTGGTGCCGCCGCCATCGCCGGGGGTGCCGCCCGGATCGCACGTCGGCGACGAGCGCGCGCGCAAGCGGAAGGTCTTGCCGCCGTCGGTCGCGTCGAGCAGGCGGCCGGCGCCGGTGCCGGGCATGTCGCTGATGGTGGTGTCCGGCGGCAATTCGTTGCCGGTCGAGCCGTTGGTCACGTCGTATTCGGAGTAGCCCTCGTAGCTCGAGCTCGTCTCTTCGTCGGCGTCGGGCCCGACGGTGATCGGCACCGAGTAGATCACCGACGGCTGGCCGATGAAGTCGTGCCCGTAGCTGTTGAAGCCGTTGCACGTCGTCATGCCGTCGTCGGGCGTGCCGTCCTGATCGTCGACGCAGTAGGTGTAGTTGTGGAAGGCGTTGGTGTCGCTCTCGAGCGACATCTCGACTTTGACGACGTACTGTCCGTCGGCGAATGGGCGCCAGCGGATCGGCGGATTGATCAGCTGCTCGAGCTGCGGCGTGGCGCCCGAGACGGCGCCGAGATCATTGACGCTGGAGAACGCGCGCGCGTCGGGCCCGTCGTTGGAGTTGAACATCGTCAGATCGGCGCGCGGCGGATAGAACGACGACAGCCCGCCCGACGCGTACGCGCCTTTCGATCCGAAGAAGCCCGAAGCGCACGTCACCACGTCGACGCCTTGCGGGTTCTGCGTGATCATGCCGCCCGACGGCGAGCAGTAGAACGGCTCGGTCGAGCTGACGCCGGCGTGGAACGCGATGGTGTTGTCGTCGCACGCCTTCGAGCCATCGGCGATGCTCGACGGGCAGTTCGACGGATCGTTGCCGGCGGCGCCGCCCATCGTCACGAAGCCGTAGCTCTTGTTGCGCTTGTGCGCCCAGACCGGCAGCACCATGTCGCGCCGTCCATATGGAAAGCGGACCGCGGTGTGCAGGAAGTGGTTGCCCGGGCGATTGGCGAGGCCGAACGAGCCGGTCAACCGCGTCACGTACAGCGTGGCGACGTAGTTGCCGAGCGGATCTTCGACCCACACGGCGATCTGCAGGTTCTTGACCGGCTGGAACGTGACCTCGACCGTTCGGCAAGGCTGAGCACGCACCACGCCCGTCATTAATAGGAGGGCAATAAGCCAACGCACGACCCGCTAAGGGTTGACTATCGACCGGCCTGGATCAACAGCAAATTGTGCTTGGCGATGGTGTATTCGGGGTTGAGCTCGAGCGCGCGCTCGAAGCAGCGCTGCGCCTCCGAGGTCCGATCGAGCGCCAGATAGGCGGCGCCGAGGTTGCCCCACGACGGGTAATGGCGCGGAACCAGCGCCAGCACGTTCTCGAAACCTTGCGCCGCTTCGAGGTGGCGCCCTTCGGAGAGCGCGGCATAGGCGCGCGCGAATAATTCTTCGCCGCGGAGGACGTCGCGCAGCGGCACGCCCGGATGATTGCCGCGCAACATGCGCTCGTAGGCGCGCACGAAGCTCTTGGCTTCGGCGCGGCGCTCCTCGACGCCGTCGTTGTCGTCGGGCAGGCCGAGATAATCGCGCAGCGCCAGATAGCAGCCGCCCATGCGATCGGCCTGCTTGGCCGCCGACGCCAGGTTCCAGCGATGCAGCGCCTGCGTCGGCTCGAGCCGGATCGCCTCGGCCAGCTCGGTGATCGCGAGATCGATCTCTTCGAGCTCGAGCAGGCAGACGCCGAGCGCGCTGCGGCCTTCGGCGTTGTCGGGCTGGCGCGCGACGAAGCGCTCGAGCCGGCGACGGGCGGCGCGCGGGCGGCCGGCCTCAAGATACTCGAGCCCACGCTCGAGCGCCTCGATGGCGGCGCGATCGGCGGCGGTGGCGGTGGCCTCGCGATAGAGCACGTCGAGCGCTTGCACCGTGTCTTCGGTGAGCCCGCCGCGCGCCGACAGGGTGCGGATGAGCGGCGCCGCTTTCTTGCCGCCGTGGCGCACCAGCTCGGCGACGAACGCCGGCACCTCGGGCTCGGGGACCTGGTCGACGATGAGCGCGACCGCTTGATCGATCTCGTCGGCCGAGGTCAGCCCGTCGAGGAGCTCGCGCACGCTGCGGCCGAGCAGCGCCTCGGGATCGCGCAGCTGCACGTGCGCGGGCATCGGCGCCTGCAGATCCGAGAGCAGGCCGAGCGCGCGCGCCTTGATCTCGTCGTTGGCGTCGCTGGCGCAGAGCCGCTCGAGCGCGTGGATGACGCGCGGGCCGCCGACGCGTGCGAGCAGGTGATAGGCCCAGCCGGCCTCGGGCTCGTCGGTCGAGCGCAACGAGGCGATCAGCTTGGGCACCACCGCGGGCCCGGCGGCGCGCGCGCGGCGAACCAGCTTGGCGCGGTCGGCGCCCGCCGGAACGGTGCCCGAGCGAGCTTTGACGAGGGACGAGACGACTTCACGTAAGGGCGCGAGAGACTTGGAGATATCGGTCAATTGGGGCGCGTTCATCGAACCCCCGGGGCAGTCGCCTGCTGCCATATACACTACGTTATACGTATCGTCACAGCTCGTCAATAGATACTTCGATAAGAACGCGCGATAAGCCCGCGCACAAAATTTCTACGGCGATTCCCGCAGCGCGATCGCTGCAGCCGGATCCGGCGCGGCGCTTGCTCTACCTCGATCGCGATGCGCATTGCGATGGTTTCGACTCCCTTCGTTTCCGTTCCACCGCCGCGTTACGGCGGCACCGAGCTGATCGTCGCCGAGCTGGTGACGGGCCTCGCTGCCGCTGGTCACGAGGTCACGCTGTTCGCGCCCGGCGACTCTCACGTTCGCGGCTGCGAGCTGCGCCCGCGCTTCGCCCGCGCGAGCTGGCCGCCCGCGCCCTATGTCGAGCTCGCGCACGCCGGCCACGCGGTCGAGGAGATCCTCGCCGACGCGCGCAGCTTCGATGTCGTGCACACGCACGCGCCGTCGCTGTTGGCGTTCGCGCGCATGCTCGACGCGCCGGTCGTCTACACCGTGCATCACGCCGACGGCGCCGACTACCAAAAGTTGGCGCCGATCTACGAGCGCAGCCGCGTGCACTTCGTCGCCATCAGCGAGCGGCAGCGCGCGCTCATGCCCGCGCTCGCCGACGCCAGCGTCATCCATCACGGGCTCGACGCGGCCGGCTCGCGGCTCGGCGCCGGCAACGGCGGCTACTGCGCGTTCCTCGGGCGATTGGCGCGTGACAAAGGACCTCACGTCGCCATCGACGCCGCGCGCGCAGCCCGCGTGCCCATCCGCGTCGCCGGAGCGCCGCACGAGCACGACCACGAATATTTCGAGCGCGAGATCGGCGCGCGGCTGTGCGCGTCGGGCGTCACCGCCGTCGGCGAGCTCGGCGGCGCGGACAAGCGCGCGTTTCTCGCGGCCGCGCGGGCGCTCTTGTTTCCCGTCGATTGGGAAGAGCCGTTCGGGCTCGTCATGATCGAGGCGATGCTCGCGGGCACGCCGGTCCTGGCGTTCGCGCGCGGCTCGGTGCCCGAGATCGTCGACGACGGCGTCACCGGCTTCATCTGCCGCGACGCCGACGACATGGCGAAGCGGTTGCGCGCGCTCTCGACCGACGGCGGTTTCGATCGCGCGGCGTGTCGGGCGCGCGCGCTCGAGCGTTGGACGTCGGCGCGCATGGTGCGCGACTACGTGGCGCTCTACGAGCGCGTGCATGCGTGGGTGGGTGATGTCCGAGCAGCTGAAACGGTCGCCTGAGGAAGAGCCCGACGCGTTGGTGCTGCCGGCGAGCGCCGACACGCAGCCATTGGTGCTGGCGCGCGGCAATACCTTTTGTGTGCTCGGCGAGCGCGGCGACATCGCGCCGGCGGGCGCGCGCGGGCTCGGCCTGTTCCACGAAGACACGCGCCACCTGTCGTATCTCGAGCTGCGCGTCTCGGGCGGCACGCCGGTGGTGTTGTCGTCGGAGACGGCGGGCGCGGCGTCGGCGCAGATCGATCTGACGCTCACCGATCAGGAGTTCGGCGGCTTCCTCGACGATCCGCAGAACTTCTTGCACATCCGGCGCAAGCAGCTGCTCGATCGCGGGCTGGTCGAGCAGATCGTGATCACCAATCACCTGCGCCGCACCGTCGAGCTTTGGCTCGAGCTCGGCATGGGCGCCGACTTCGCCGACCTGTTCGAGCTGCGCGGCATGCGGCGCGCGCGGCGCGGTCGCCTCTTGCCGCCCGTCGCCGGCGGCGATCGGCTCGCCTTCGGCTACGACGGGCTCGACGGCGCGCACTATCGCACCGAGGTGCGCATGATGCCCGAGCCCACGCGCGTCGACGGCCCGATGGCGAAGATCGTCCCGCGCTGGGAGCTGCGCCTGTTGCCCGGCGAAGCGACCATCCTCGAGGTGGTCGTCGAGCCGCGGCGCGACGACGATCGCGAGGTCGTGTTCGTGCCGTTTGCCGCGCGGCGCGCCGAGCTCGAGCGCGCGCACCGCGAGTTCCTGGCGCCGGCGACGAAGGTGTCGGGCAGCAACGTGGCGTTCGACGCGGCGCTGGCGCACGACCTCGAGGACCTCGACGCCTTGCGCTTGTCGGTGGCGCGCGGCGGCGACGAGCCGCCGCTGTCGATCCTCGGCGCCGGCATCCCGTGGTTCGCGGCGCCGTTCGGACGCGACTCGATCATCACCTCGCTCGAGCTGCTCTCGGTGGCGCCGTCGCTGGCCGCCGACACGCTGCGCACGCTCGCGCATTTTCAAGGGCGCGTCGACGACGCCTGGCGCGAAGAAGAGCCGGGCAAGATCATGCACGAGCTGCGACGTGGCGAAGCGGCGCGCGCCGGCGAGGTGCCACATTCGCCGTACTACGGCAGCATCGATGCCACGCCGCTGTGGCTGGTGCTTCTCGGCGAGAGCTGGCGCTGGCTCGGCGACCGCGCGCTCGTCGAGGAGCTGATGCCGAACGCCGAGCGCGCGCTGCAGTGGATCGAGCGGCGCCTGATGCGCGGCAACGGCTGGGTCCGTTATCAGCGCACGCACGACAAGGGGCTCGAGAATCAAGGATGGAAGGATTCGCGCGACGGCGTCTCGTTTCCCGACGGCACGATCGCGCCCACGCCGATCGCGCTCGTCGAAGTGCA
>DASXOU010000666.1:0-7095 GCA_036494045.1 Polyangia bacterium
ATGTGGATCATGTCGAAGCTGTACGGGATGGCGCCGCCGGGGGTGCAGGTGACGTCGCCCGACACGTTCATGATCCTGCCGTGGGGGACGATGACGCTGGCGTTTCTGATCGCGCTGTTCGCCGGCGCCGGGCAGATTGCCGACGACACGCGCGCCGGGGCGTTCCAGTTCTACTTCGCTCGGCCGGTGACGCGCGATCAGTATCTCGTCGGCAAAGTGGTGCCGACCGTGGTGCTGACGATGTTCATCGCGCTGTTGCCGGCGCTGTTGCTGTCGCTCTTGCGGCTGGCGCTTCTGCCCAACGGCGACGAGGTCGTCAAGAAGCTGCCGCTGGTGGGCGCGACCATCATCATCGGAACCATCGAGACGCTGGTGTTGGCGCTGCCGGCGGTGGCGATCTCGTCGCTGTCGCGGAAGAAGGCGTACGTGCAGGGCGGCTACGCGATCCTTTATTTGTTGCCGTGGATCGTCGGCGGCATCTTCGTGAAGGTGACGCGATCGGCGTGGCCGGCGCTGTTCAGCGTGCCGGCGCACCTCGAGAACCTGGCGCGCGTGCTCTATCGGCAGCCGCTGCCGGAGGGCGAGCGGGCGATGCCGATCTGGGTTTCGGCGGCGTTCGTGTCGCTGCTGGTGGCCGGATCGTTCGCGCTCCTGCGCAAGCGGCTGTCGTCCGTCGAGGTGATCGCGTCATGAGCGCGACGACGGGCGCGATGATCGAGTGTGAGCACGCCGCCAAGTGGTACGGGCAGATCATCGCCGTCAACGACGTGTCGTTGAGCGTGCCGAGCGGCGTGACCGGCCTGCTCGGGCCGAACGGCGCCGGCAAGTCGACGCTCTTGAAGATGATGGTGGGACAGCTGTGGCCGTCCAAGGGCGAGGTCAGGGTGCTCGGCGAGCCGGTGTGGGGCAATCGCGCGCTGATGCGGCGGATCGGCTATTGCCCCGAGCACGAGGGCACGTACGAGGATTTGACGGGGCTCGAGATGGTCACGGCGCTGACCGAGCTGCATGGCTTTTCGCACGCCGATGCGCGCGCGCGCGCCGAGAAGATGTTCGGCGTCGTCGATCTGAAGGAGGCGATGCACCGGCGGCTCGGCGAATATTCCAAGGGCATGCGGCAGCGCGCCAAGCTCGCGCAGGCGATGGCGCACGATCCCGAGGTCGTGTTTCTCGACGAGCCGCTCACCGGATGCGATCCGCTGGCGCGCGTGCGCATCCTCGAGGTGATCGCGGGGCTGGCGGCGGAGGGGCGCTGCATCGTGGTGTCGTCGCACGTGCTGCACGAGATCGAGACGATGACGTCGCAGATCCTGCTCATCCACAAAGGGCAGCTGCGGGCCGAGGGCGACGTGCATCAGATTCGCGCGCTCATCGACGCGCATCCGCACAAGGTGCGCGTCGAGTGCGATCAGCCGCGCGCGCTCGCCGAGAAGCTGGTGACGCAAGAGCACGTGGTGGCCGTGACGATGGACGGCGACGCGATCGTCGTCGATACGCGTGCGCCCGATCGGCTGTATCCGGCGATTCCCGAGGCGGCGAAGTCGGCCGGCGTGTACATCCGCGCGCTGACGTCGCCGGACGACAACATGGCGGCGGTGTTCAAGTACCTGACGGAGACGGCGTCGTGAGCGCGGAAGTGGCGACGGCGACGGCCGAGGTGGGCCTCTTCGACGGCGCGCGCATCCATGCGCGTATGGCGTGGCTGCGCATGCGGCGCGGGCGCATGGTGTGGCTGGTGGCGGCGATGTTCGCGCTGCCCCTCGTATACGTGGCCGCATTGGCGATCGCAGGCCATTGGGGCCGCGGCCTGTTCGACGACGTGTGCGAGCTCTACTTCCGCTTGCTGGTGCCGCTGGCGCCGGCGTTGACGGCGTCGGCGGTGGTGGCCGAGGAGATCGAGAACAAGACCTTCACGTTCGTGTTCGCGCGGCCGGCGCCGCGTGGGTCGCTCGTGATCGGCAAGCTGGCGGCGGCGATCTTGCCGTCGATCGTGGTGGTGGTGCCGTCGCTCGCGGTCGCCTGGCTGATCGCGCAGCTGCGCTTTCCGTCGGATCTGGCGGAGACGTGGCCGCATCTTCTGCGCGTCGAGCTCGCGGCGATCGCAGGGCTGTGCGCGTATGGCGCGCTCGCGGCGGCGATCGGCACGCTCTTCTCGCGCCATCCGTTCGTGACGGTGCTCGGGTACTTCCTTTTGATCGAGGAGGGCCTCGGGTCGGCGCCGATCGTGCTCAACCTCATCGCCGTCGACTGGCACCTGCGCAACCTCGCCGAGCTGCCACTGCCTGCGACCAACTTCATGGCGCTGACGGTGCCGTGGTGGGCTTCGGCGATCGTAGCGGTCGCGATCACGCCGGCGCTCGTGTGGATCACCTGTATCGCCGTCGAGGGCGCGGAGTACCGCACAGATCGTTGACGACAGGCGACAGGCGGCAGGCGACTGGGAATTAGCATGATCGCGTCAGCCATCGCCGGCCGCCGGACGCTCGGCGCCTGTCGCCTGTTCACTCCCGGCGATCGTAGGTCGCGATCGCGCGATCGAGGGTGTCGGGATCGATGTTGCCACCGGTGATGATGACGACGGTGTCTTCGTCGGTGGCGATGCGGCCGGCGCGGGCGGCGGCGATGCCGACGGCGGCGGAGGGCTCGACGATCTGGCCGAGCGCGCGATAGGCGAAGCCGACGGCGGCGAGGGTTTCGGCGTCGTCGACGAGCGCGATCGGCAGCGCGTGGGCGCGCGCGATCGCGAAGGTGCGCTCGGCGGTGGCGCCTTCGAGACCCTCGCAGATGGTGGCGCCGCCGACGTAGTCGACGAGCGCGCGGGCTTGCGCGAGCGAATCGTGCATCGCGCAGTTGACGCGCGGCTGCACGCCGACGACGGTGACGTTGGTGCCGGCGAACGCGCGCAACAGGCCGGCGACGAGGCCGCCGCCACCGACGGGGACGATGACGCGCGAGAGCGACGCGTGTTGGGCGCGAAGCTCGCGGCCGAGCCACTCGCCGTTGCCGGCGATGATGTCGTCGTCGTCGTATGCGGAGATGTACGGCACGCCGCGCGCGGCGGAGAGCGCCAGCGCGCGCTCGTGCGACTCGTCGTAGCGCGCGCCGTCGACGATCACCTCGGCGCCCCAGCGCGCGATGCCGTCGCGCTTGACCGCGGGACAGAGCGTCGGCACGACGACCGTCGCGCGCACGCCGAGCCGCGCCGCCGCCAGCGCCAAACCTTGCCCGTGATTGCCGGCCGACGCCGTCACCACGCCGCGCGCGCGCGCGGAGGCGTCCATGCGCGAGAGCTTGAGCGCCGCGCCGCGCAGCTTGAACGAGCCGGTCGCCTGCAGCGACTCGAGCTTGATCCAGCAGTTGAGCGGCGGCGCGAACGCCAGCGGCGTCTTGCGCACGAAGTCGAACGATGGCAGCGACGCGGGCGCGCTCATGTGATGAACGCGTGCCAGAAGCGCTCGAGCCACGAGACCCACACGATCGGCTCCGGCGCGTCGACGGGAATGTGCTCGTGGAACGCGGCCAGCTCGCCCACTTGCTCGCGCCGCGCCAAGAGGCCGAGGCACGTCGGACAGCGCTCGACCACCGGCCCCGAATCGAGATAGGGCCGCTCGACCAGCGCCGTGCCGTCGCGCGGGCAAGCGCCCCCGCGCTGCCCCGACGGCGCGCCGCCCGTATGCGCCGGCACCGTGCGCGCGATGCTCGACGCCTCGCCGTGCCACCAGTCGACCCAGATGGCGCGGCAGTCGCCGCATTCGCAGTAGAAGTCGTCGTCGTCGCCTTCGCGCCACTCGACCATGGCGCCACCGCAAGCCGGGCACGCCAGATATGCGCCGCGACGATCGCTCATGGCGGTTCCAGTGTACGCTGCGGCGATGCGGGTCCACCATCTCAATTGCGCGACCATGTGCCCGCCCTTCGTCGGCAAAATGGTCTGCCACGTGCTCGCCATCGAGACGCCGTCGGCGGGTGTCGTCCTCGTCGACACCGGGCTCGGCTCGGGCGACGTGTCGTCGCCGCGCGAGCGTCTCGGCCGCGAGTTCGTCGCCATCACGCGCCCGCGCCTGCAAGCGAGCGAGACCGCGGTCGCGCAGCTCCAACAGCTCGGCTTCGCCGCGCGCGACGTGCGCCATGTGATCGTGACACACCTCGATCTCGACCACGCCGGCGGGCTCGCCGATTTTCCCGACGCCCAAGTGCACGTCAGCGTCGCCGAGCACGACGCCGCGATGAACCGCCGCAGCGCCACCGAGCGCCGCCGCTATCGCCCGCCGCATTGGGCGCACGGGCCGAAGTGGGCCACGTACACGCCGGGCGGCGAGAAGTGGCACGGCTTCGACGGCGTGCGCGCGCTCGACGGCCTGCCGCCCGAGATCTTGCGCGTGCCTCTCGTCGGCCACACGCGCGGCCATCACGGCATCGCCGTGCGTCGCGACGGCGCCGCCGGCTGGATGCTGCACGCGGGCGACGCCTACTTCCACCACGGCGAGCTCGAGGCCGCGCCGCACTGCCCGCTGCCGCTGCGCGCGTTTCAAAAGCTCGTCGCCATCGACGACGAATCGCGGCTGGCCAACCAATCGCGCCTGCGTGCGCTCGCCACCAATCCGACGGCGGGCGTGACCATCTTCAGCGCCCACGACCCGCACGAGCTCGATCGGTTACGAACGGCACCGTGACGCTGGTACGCCTCGTGCTCCTTCCCTACGGCGAGGAGGACACACGATGCTCTGGACGCTTGCCGTGATTCTCGTGATCTTGTGGGCGCTCGGCCTGGTGACGTCGTACACCATGGGCGGCTTCATCCACATCCTGCTGGTCCTGGCGGTCATCGCCGTTGTGATCTCGCTGATCCGCGGACGAGCCGAGCCGCTCGTCTAGCTCGCTCCGATCACGGGCAATCGCGTCGGCGCGCGCTTCATGCGCGTCGGCGCGATCGTCCGCTCGACGGTCGCGGCCAGATCGTAGTCGGCATAGCCGGTGACGCGCGCCGCGACCACGTCGCCTTGGCGCGGCGTGGCCACGCCGTCGGCGAGCGCGAGGAAGACGCCGCCGTCGATCTCGGGGGCCTGGCCCTCGTGACGGCCGCTGAAGAGGAACTCCGATTCTTCGCTCGGTCCCTCGACGAGCACGGGCAGCTCCTGCCCGACCATCGCCTTCATCTTCTTGCGCGAGATGGTCCGCTGCACGCGCATGAGCTCGCGCCGGCGCCGCTCCATCTCTTTTTGCGGCACCGCGCCGAGCTCGGCGGCGAGCTTGGCCGCGTGCGTGCCATCTTCGTTCGAGTAGGTGAACACGCCCACGCGATCAAAAGAGGCCTCGCGCACGAAGTCGACCAAATTACGGAATGCAGATTCCGTTTCTCCCGGATGGCCGACGATGAACGTCGTGCGCAGCGTGACGCCGGGGATGCGCGCGCGGATCTTCTCGACCAGCGCGCGCGAGGTCTTGCCGACATGGCCGCGGCGCATGTACTTGAGCATCTGATCGTCGATGTGCTGCAGCGGCATGTCGATGTACTTGGCGACCCGCGGCTCCTCGGCGATGACGGCGAGGAGCTCGTCGGTGGTCGCGGTCGGATAGGCGTAGTGCAGGCGCAGCCAGCGCAGCCCGTCGACGCGCGCCAGCCGCCGCACCAGCGACGCGAGCTGCAGCTCGCCATCGAGATCTTTTCCGTAGGTCGTCAGATCCTGAGCCACCAGGTTGATCTCGACGGCGCCGCGCGCGACCAGCTCGCGCACCTCGCGCTCGACCGAGTCGGCGCTGCGCGAGCGCTGACCGCCGCGGAGCTTCGGGATGATGCAGAACGAGCAGGGACGGTCGCAGCCTTCGGCGATCTTGACGTACGCGGTGTACGCCGGCAGCGACTGCAAGCGCGGCGTCACGTCGTCGTACAGATACGCCGGATCCATGGTGACGCCGTCGCGCGGGCTCTCGCCGCGCAGCGCGCCGACGACCTTGTCGACGTCGCCCGAGCCGAGGAAGTGATCGACCTCGGGAAGATCGCGCGCCAGATCGCCCGCGTAACGCTGCGTCAGGCAGCCGGTGACGACCAGCCGCTGCGCGCGCCCTTCGCGCTTGTAGCGCGCCATCTCGAGGATGGTGTCGATCGACTCTTCCTTGGCCTCGCCGATGAAGCCGCAGGTGTTGACGACGATGGCGTCGGCGTCCTCGGGCGCGCGCGCGATGGTGAAGCCGGCGCGATCGCTGAGGCCGAGCATCACCTCGGTGTCGACGCGGTTCTTCGGGCAGCCGAGCGAGACGAAATAGACAGCCTGCTTCTTCATGAAAACAGAGCAATCTGATCGATTCCCGTCGAGGAGTCAAGCCGTGTTACACTGCGGACGGCGGCTTTCGTGAGCGAAGATCGCTTTCAATCGCAGCAGTTCACGGGCGAGTCGACGACCGGCGAGGAGCCCTCGCGCCTGCCCGCGGTTCCGGGCGGCTCGCGCGTCGACAACCTGCCACAGGACTTCTTGCAGGTGCTGTCGCGGCGCCCGCTGTTGCCCGGCGACGTGATCGCCTCGCGCTACAAGCTCATCGAGGCGCTCGGCAACGGCACCATGGGGCAGGTGTTCATCGGCGAGATCCAGTCGATCGGGCGGCGCGTGGCCATCAAGGTGGTGCGGCCGGAGCTGCTCGTCGACGCGCAGTTCCGCCGCCGCTTTCAGCAGGAAGCCGAGTCGGTGGCGGCGCTCGAGCATCGCAACGTCGCGCGCTGCTTCGATCTGGTCGTCGGCGATCCGACGTTCCTCGTCATGGAGTACGTGGCCGGGCCGACGCTGGCCAAGGTGCTCGAAAAGGGGCGGCTGCCGCCGGTGCGCGCGATCAACATCGCGCGCCGTGTGTGCTGGGCGCTCGAATCGGCGCACCGCGCCGGCGTGATTCATCGCGACGTCAAGCCGTCGAACGTGATCCTGGCGCCCGACGTCGAAGCCAGCGACGAGCCCAAGCTCATCGACTTCGCGCTGGCCAAGGTGAAGACGTCGGCGTACGTGTCGCCCGAGCAGCGCGCCGGCAGCGCCGTCGACGTGCGCTCGGACGTGTACTCGCTCGGCTGCGTCTTGTACGAGATGATCGTCGGCAAGGCGCCGCCGCTCG